>VFJW01000128.1 GCA_009885845.1 Geobacter sp. | reverse complement strand
GGCCATGGCCGCGACGGTCATGGGCAATGCAGCGATAGCCGCTGGAGGCCAGGAACAGCATCTGGGCTTCCCAGCTATCCGCATTGAGGGGCCAGCCGTGGCTGAAAACCACAGGCTGTCCTGTGCCCCAGTCCTTGTAATGGATCTGCGTTCCGTCTTTTGTTGTAATCGTGCTCATTGTCGGGTCTCCTTTTTCATGGTTAGAGGTTGTCGATTTGGTCGCTTGTCAGGTTTCAGCCGCTTTGCCAAGCATAGCTTCATACCCTTCATTATCAGACACTGCGTATGGTTTCAGTTTCGTCGTCTGCCACGATCGCGAAGAAAAGAACCGACAAGCATGATAAACATGCCGACAATTCCGCTGAGAGTCATTGCCTTGCCGAGAGTGTAAGTCCATCCTGCCATTATTGGCGGCATTAACAGCATCGAGCCGCCGACTACGAGAGCTGCGAAAACGATGGCACCCGTCAGCCGCTCGAGGTTGCGGCTGATGCGGCCTCCCAAGGCCTCTATAGTCGGAGCCTGCAGTTGGCCCAGATTGCCTTCGGCGAAACGTCGGAGGACGCGGCGCGTGTCGCCTGGAGCATCACTTATCAAACGCTCCACTTCGCGAGCAAGCTTGCTTGTTTTTTCCTTTATCCGCGCCAGTGAGAAGTGTTGTGCGGTCAGGCGTGTAATCTCCTTATTAAACGATTCCATGTAGTCATGGTCCGGGTCGAGTTGGTGTATCATAGATTCCAGAATGACGAAAGCGCGCGTCAGCAGGAAAAACTCGGGGGGATTGTGTACCCCGTTTCGACTTCCGGCACGCAGCAGTGAATTGAACGAATCCCCGATTGAAACATCCGCCAGACTGGTCCTGTGGATTTCATAGAGGGCCGCCTTTATATCCGCCAACAGAGATGCGCGATTGACTCTTTCGCTCGCCGGTGTCATTTCGAGATACGCCTCGGTAGTGGCCCGCGCATCGCCTTTGACGACCGCTTCGAGCAGAAGAGTCAGCGATTCGCGCATAGGCTCGTCAAGTTCTCCCGTCATCCCGAAATCGAGAAGGGATAGCCGCCCGTCGGGCAGAACTAAAACATTGCCGAAATGTGGGTCGGCGTGGAACAACCCTTCTTCGAAGATTGTTTGCAGCATCAGCCTTACCAGGGTGTTGATCGAGTGCGAAATTGTATCCGGGTGCAGCCTTGCGTAGAGATCCACCCGCTCGCCGTCCGAAAACTCCATCGTGAGCACATTTCCGTTCGAATACTCTGCCACAACATCCGGAATCCATAGGTCGGGGACATCCGCCAGCGCGGTGCGAAAGAGCACTATGGAGCGTGCTTCACGTAGAAAATCAGTTTCCCGATTCAGGCTGTTTGCAAATTCACGCACAATGACAGGGAGATCAAGCGAGTGCAGACGCGGAAAGAGGCCCTCCACCAGCGCTACAAGGGTTGCCAGCGCCGAGATATCCGTGGAGATCATCCTTTCAAGTCCGGGTCGTTGCACCTTCACGGCCACGTGACGTCCGTCCCGCGTTGTCGCCTCATGCACCTGAGCGATGGTTGCGGCGGCTAGGGGCGTCTCGCTGAACGATGCGAACAACTCCGTCAACGGGGCGCCCAGTTCGAATTCAACCGTCGCTTGCACCGCGTAAATGCCGAGCGCCGGCAGCTGGTCGTGCAGCAGCTCCAACTCATCGATGTAAGCGTCCGGCAGCAGGTCGCGCCGCATCGCGAGCACTTGTCCGAATTTGAGAAAGGTCAGCCCCAGCTCCTCAAAAGTTTCCCGTACCTCTTTCGGCGGCGGCCAATGTCTCTTGCCGCGCAGGACGCCCAGAAACTTGTGTCGGGCGAGTACGCGCAGGATTTGCATCAGGCGCGGCGCCGCTCGCAGCAGGTCGCGTTTGTCCGGGTTGATCATCACAGCCATGCAATTCTCCCAACAGTTCCGGTCAAGCGCGATGATGACAAGGAACTGAAATGTTCGGACATAGACCGGCCGATACAGTTCACTTCACAGTCCGGTCGTGACCGCACGATTATTTCTTGGTCAGCTTGATAATCACGACGATCAGCAGGACCACCATCAGTACGCCGACCACCGTCCAGACCCACATCTCTCCGCCCATCCAGCCGTCTGTATTCATCATCATAAAGCTCCTCTCGTTAGGCCACATATCAGGGGTAAGGGAAAGGCGTAACTCATGAAAAGAGCAGCCAGTCCCACAGCCCTTATCTTTTCAGGCTGTTACATCAGTCCGCCATCTTTAGGCACGTGCTTCAGTAGCTGTAAAAGCTTACCATAGAGCATCTGATATGCAAATGTGCGCTCTCTTCTCTCGCCGTGTGCTTGGTATCGTTCGTCCCGTATAATGATGATAATGCAGAATAATAGCCGGTGGTTTCCATCCGGGAACAAGGTGTCATAACCCGGGGATTGAAAAGGACGGGACAATGGGTCTTACCCATTACTGGGGCACTGGAAGGGATGGCACTGGTTTTCCGGGATTAACGGGTGACTGCGAGGAAGAAGTTTACAGCGAAGCCAGCTGTCTTCAAGGGTTGGCTGAAGGAGGCCAGAACAATGAAGACAGCAGAACTATGGAATGTTGCTGAAGTCAAGCTAAGGGGGCACTATACGCGTACAGGATCAGCTTCCGGAAGCAGCCGGCGGGCCGGTCATTGGTCATGATTATGAAGTCTCCGGCAGTGCCACAGACAACCCGCTCGCAAGAGTCGGTTGAAGAATTGCATCTATTTCAGAGCTGCCCAGTGTCTCATTGGCTATGAGTCCCGCTGCAAGAGCCTTAAGAGCGTCCATGTTAGTCTGCAGAAGCTTGCTGACCTCGGCATAAGCGATTGTCACGATCGACCTGATCTCGGAGTCGATCTCCACTGCGGTCGCATCGCTGAAATGATTGGCAGCGCTCTCTTCGCTGGAACCGGTGTTTTCGTGGTTGCCGAATGCAACTGGACCGAACGCCTCAGACATACCCCATTCGCAGACCATTTTTCGCGCCATGTCCGTTGCCCGGGCGAGGTCGTTCCCGGCGCCGGTGGTGGTGGTATTGAATACGAGCTCTTCGGCGGCCCGTCCCCCCATGAGCACCTTTATGTGCCCGACCAGCATCTCCTTCGTGTAGCAGTGAATGTCCTCCTCGGGGATCTGCACGGTAACGCCCAGCGCCCGCCCCCGCGGAACGATCGACACCTTGTGCACCGGGTCGCATCCCGGCACCAGTTTTGCGACCATCACGTGGCCGGCTTCGTGGTAGGCGGTGCTCAATTTCGATTTTTCCGACAGCACCATCGACTTCTTCTCGGCCCCCATCAGCACCTTGTCCTTGGCAGCGTCAAATTCGGCCATCCCGACGGCAGGTCTGTTCGACCTTGCGGCGAGGATTGCGGCCTCATTTACAACGTTGGCCAAGTCGGCGCCGGACAGCCCGGGAGTTCCCCGGGCAATTACCCGCAAATCGACTTCCGGGCTGAGCGGTACCTTCCGGGTGTGCACCTTGAGAATCTCTTCCCGTCCCCTGATATCCGGCGAGCCGACAACCACCTGCCGGTCAAAGCGCCCCGGGCGGAGGAGCGCCGGATCCAGTACTTCGGGACGGTTGGTGGCGGCGATGATGACGATGCCGGAGTTTTCGGCAAACCCGTCCATCTCTACCAGTAGTTGGTTCAGTGTCTGGTTCCGCTCGTCGCTGGAGCCGCCGGAGCCGGAATCTCGCCTGCGTCCGACGGCATCGAGCTCGTCGATGAAGATGATGCACGGCGCAGCTTTTTTCCCCTGGGCAAAGAGATCTCTGACCCTCATTGCCCCGACTCCCACATACATCTCAACAAACTCGGAACCGGACATGGTAAAGAACGGTACCCCCGCTTCCCCGGCTACGGCCCGTGCCAAGAGCGTTTTTCCCGTACCCGGCGGGCCCACGAGGAGTACGCCGGTCGGCATTTTCCCGCCGAGCCTTGTGAACCTGGCCGGCTCTCTCAAGAAGTCGACTGTCTCCATAAGTTCAGCCTTTGCCTCTTCCGCTCCGGCTGCATCGGTAAAAAAGGTCGTCGTTTCTGAGCCGTTCATGAGCCTCGCTTTGCTTCGACTGAACACGGCCAGCCTCTTCATTATCAGGAGTACAGGAATCAGCACCACCAGAAATAAGCCGATTTCGATCCATCTGGATTGTGCGGCGGGAGGTTTTGCGGAAAGATCGATATGCTTCGCGAGGAGCAACTTTGACAGCTCGGCATCCACCGGTCGGAAGAGCAGGAACTTCGCCCCCGATTTCCCCTCGGCTATGACAGCGTCCCCTTCGGTCCTGACTTTCAGAATGTCCCCGTCATTCACCTTGTCGATGAAGACCGTGTAGCTGATGCGATTCTTCTCGTCGGCCTGATGCTTCTTCCATACATGCATCCCGGACCCGATCACTCCGACGATGCTCAAAGAAACTATCAGCTTTAACAACCGGACCTTTTTCGGATTATTCATTATTACCTCACAAGGATTTCACCCCGTCCCATTGTTTTGCCTGCAGGACAAGGCCCTCGGCGTGTAGCGGAACGGAGGGCGGGGGTATTACAGGATACCGCAGGTGGAAACATTCAGAAGTGATACCGGTCACATTTTGTGCTTTTGGAAGGGGGAAACGAGGACAGCATGTAAGGATTATCTGCAGCGGGGTTGATCGGGCAGTACTCGGAAGTGGGGTCGCTGCTGGAACGGCTCCTGCTTTGCGGGCGGGGTAAGCAAAGGCCAAATCTGATGGGATCCGGCCTTTACCTCACGGATTGAAAGAGTGGTTGATGTTGCCGCACTACAAGGCCCTGCGCCCCTGGATGAGGTTGACCACTACGACGATGATGGCAATGACCAGCAGGATGTGGATCAACCCGCCCATCGTGTAGCTTGTCACCAGTCCCAGCAGCCACAGTATCACTAAGATTACTACGATTGTCCAAAGCATATGAGCCTCCTTTCCGGATTTGTTCAGGCGCTTCCCTCATGGTGTAAAGCAGAGCCTGAGCAGCCCCAAGTTTGTACATCTACCTGCCTGCTGAAAATTATATCGCTCACTATGGCGTTGTCCACCATTCACTTCATCACTGGGCGCCGATCTACGTGCCACACTGTAAGCGCCACACTGTAAGCGGCTCAGTTTTTGTGACTATTCAGCGCTTGTTTTTCCCCCTAACCTCCTTTTCAAAGCTGGGAAGAATCGCTTTGAAAAACGCGTTCTTGATGAGCTCTACGACGATCTGCCAGGTGCTCATTTCCGGATTTCCCACCCGGCCCGTGATGTCTGCCTTGGTGGCAACCTCCTGTTTCGACCTGTTTTCAAGAAGACTGGCGACCCCGCCGATCATCATCTCGTACATCTGATGGACGTAGCTCCGCTTCTTATCCTTACGTCTGTCATAGACCTTCATATCTTTGAAAAAAGGTTTGATATAACCGGAAATGGCGTCATTTTTGATGTGCAACTCCGTGACGAGTGAAAAGGAACCGCCGGAAACATCGAAATCTCCGTAGGCGCGCAGTAAGTTATTCATCGCCGTCAACTGGGTGTCCTCTATTTTTACATAGAGATCGAGATCGGGGCCTTCCTTCTCCGGCCGGAAAACAGCGGATGCCCTTGTGATGCCGCTTCCCATGAATTTTGCCTTCAGTTGCGCATGCGCAGGTCCCTGGGAAAAATTATTGGAAAAGTTGCTCAGATGGAAATCGGTGTCGGCAAGGAATATGCGGTACGGTTTGCGCGTCTCCTCACTCACCATACCGAGGGTGCAGCCGATCAGGCTCACCTGATCGGCGCGTAATAACAAGCCGGGCTTGTTGCTGAGTTCCTTGGCGGCCTTTTCCACTATGACAGCGCCTTTTTTTTCGGCAGCGGCGGTACGTTGTGAATGGACATAGTCCATTTTCATACCCTGGATCGTCAAGTTTTCCAGGTGTACATTCTTGACAGTTGGCGAATATTCAGCGTTGCCCGAAGCCTGCAGCACCCCGCCATGTATGGTGAGGTTCGAGCGGGAAGTCACCGTACTGAGGTACTCAACCGGCACTTTTTCCAGCACCAGGCGCCCCTTTACGCCGGGATACGGCTCAGCGAGGAAGTTTGCCGCCCCATCGATACTGCCGTGCCCGGTGCCGAAGATTGCCGTATCAAGATGGAACGAGGAGGGATAGACCTTGTCCGGCAGGTGGAGGTTGCGGATATTGGTCGCCTGGAGATTCAGATGACTCAGGACGAGAGGCTTTTTCGGGTCCTGGTCGATATAGGTGATGCTGGCGTCGTTGATTTTCAACGTGTTTATTTTGAGTGGGTAGATATCCTCCACCGCCTGCTGCCAGCCGAGATCCTTGAGCGGGACCTTGCTGGCCGCCTCGCTGCGCAGCTGCTGCAGGTTGATGTTTATTTTCGGCTGGTCCAGCATGAATTCGCCGACGAGCTTCCCCGCGAGTATCTCGCGCCAGTGGATGCTGGCCTTGAGAGCGGGGAAATAGACGACAGGAGGATCAGGATGAGCCTGCTGCAGGACGGTCAGTCCTTTCAAGGTCAGTGAGAGGCTTATCAACTGGACATGTACCCCCGGAAGCCGAACCGAATACCCTTTCAGATCACTGTTCATTTTCTTTTCTATGTTGCTGCGCAGAGGTTCATTAAGGAAATAAGATGCGCTATAGAGGACAAGGGCAAGGGCGAGCGATATGCCGACAACCCAGCGAACTGACTTTGAATCCTTTAGTTTTTTAGCCCAGGATTTTACTTCCATGTTCTCCGCCATGAGTTTTTCTGTCTCGCCGTCATTGCTTGCACTACAAACTTTTTAATTTCTCTCCCCGGCTTACTTCGTCATTCGTAACATCTCGTAAAAACACTCTTTCCGGCATATGTTCGATGTTTCGTATAATTCACAGTTTCACTTTCCGCAGCCGCAAGGCATTGCTGATGACCGAGACGGAACTCAGGCTCATCGCGGCGCCGGCAATAATCGGGCTGAGCAACAGGCCGAAGAACGGGTAAAGCACCCCCGCCGCCACCGGAATACCCAGCGAGTTGTAGAGAAAGGCGAAGAACAGGTTCTGCCGGATGTTCCGCATGGTGGCGCGACTGAGGCGGATGGCCTTGGCAATGCCGCGGAGGTCGCCTCTCACGAGGGTGATGCCTGCGCTTTGCATGGCCACGTCAGTGCCGGTGCCCATGGCAATGCCGACTTCCGCTTCACTGAGGGCAGGCGCGTCGTTGATGCCGTCGCCGGCCATCGCAACATGCGTGCCCTCTGCGCGAAGCTTCTTGATATGGGCGACTTTTCCGGCGGGTTCGATCTCCGCTTCCACCGCATCAAGGCCGAGTTGTCTGGCCACTGCGGCGGCGGTACGGTGGTTGTCGCCGGTGAGCATGACGAGCTTTAAGCCAAGTGCGTGAAGATCACGAATTGCTTCCGTAGTGGTGGATTTGATCGGATCGGCGACGGCGAGGATTCCGGCCGGCTTTCCATCTATGGCGACAAACATCGCTGTCTTGCCCTCTTCCTGGAGTTTCACGGCCGCAGCTTCGAGCTGTTCCAAACCGGTGATCTTTTCATCCCTCAGGAAATCCGGTTTGCCGATCATTACCGCTCGATCGGCGACGGTGCCGAGAACACCGCCCGCCGTCACCGAACGAAAGTCCTTCACGGCCTCGAAAACAATACCTTGTTCCTTCGCACCCTGGACAATTGCGGCGGCGAGCGGGTGTTCACTGTTCTGCTCCAGTGAGGCGGCGAGACGCAAGAAATCCTTCGAGTCGAAACCGCCGGTTGGCAGGATATCCATGAGCTTGGGTTTGCCCTCCGTGAGAGTGCCGGTCTTGTCCATTACGAGCGTAGTGACCTTCTCCAAACGTTCGAGCGCCTCGGCGTTTTTCACGAGTACGCCTTCCTGAGCGCCGCGTCCAACCCCGACCATGATGGACATGGGTGTAGCCAGGCCGAGGGCGCACGGGCAGGCGATGATGAGGACCGCTACGGCGTTGACGATGGCGTGTGCCAGCTTTGGCTCCGGCCCAAGCCACATCCAGATGACGAAGGTAAGCACCGAAACAGCCAGCACCACCGGCACGAAGATGCCCGCGACCTTGTCGGCAAGACCTTGAATGGGCGCGCGGCTGCGCTGGGCTTCGGCAACCATGTTCACGATCTGGCCGAGCAACGTGTCGCTGCCGACCCGCTCGGCGAGCATGACGAAACTGCCGGGGCCATTGACGGTGCCGCCCGTCACTTTGTCGCCGACGCTCTTTTCCACCGGGAGCGGTTCGCCGGTGATCATGGACTCTTCCACGCTGGAGTGACCTTCGACTACCGCGCCATCAACGGGCACCTTGTCACCTGGAACCACGCGCAATCTGTCGCCGACTTTCACCTGGTCGAGCGGGACTTCCTGATCGCCTCCCTCTGCTACGTACCGTGCCGTGGGCGGTGCTAGGTTCAGCAGCGCTTTGATGGCGCTGCCCGTACGGCTTCGGGCACGGAGTTCGAGCACCTGACCGAGGAGCACCAGCACAATGATAACCGCTGCGGCCTCAAAGTAGATGGCAACCTTGCCCTCGTGCTGCATTGTGTGTGGGAACAGGTCGGGCATGAGCATCGCCACGGCGCTAAAGATGAACGCTGCGCCTACGCCGATGGCTATTAGCGTAAACATGTTCAAGTGACGCGTCATGATGGAGCGCCAGCCCCGGCGGAAAAAGGGCCAGCCCGCCCACAGTACAACTGGTGTGGTGAGTGCAAATTGCAGCCAGCGCGAGGTGTGGCTATCCGCCCAGGATTGCCTGGCCAGCGCCGGGATCAAATGAGCCATAGCCAGGATAAACACCGGCAACGTCAACGCGGCGCCGATCCAGAAGCGCCTGGTCATGTCATGCAGCTCGGCGTTTTCCCCGTCATCCGGGCCCGCTGTCACCGTTTTCAGTTCCAGCGCCATGCCGCACTTGGGGCAATCGCCGGGACGATCCTGCTCGATCTCCGGATGCATCGGGCAGGTGTAGATGGCTTTGCCCTGGGGTATCTCTTCGGATTTCGCGGTGACGGGTGTTGACAGGAACTTCTGCCGACAGTGATCGCTGCAAAAGTAGAATGTCTCTCCGTCATGCTCGGCAGGTAGCGCGGATGCTTCGTCCACCGTCATGCCGCAGATGGGGTCGATGGCCATATCAGTTCCTCTCGGTTGGTTCAGCGGTGTCATATGATCTGTATAGGTGGACTTTCATGATTAACAGATCACTCCGTCGATGTACCCGGCGCTGAAATATTTTTGGACAGAGGGATAATAGCGACGGCCAGCAGGACTACCGCCAGTACGGCGATCACCGTCCAGACCCACATCCCTCCGCCCATCCCTCCGTAAGTTTGGTTCATCATAAAGATCCTCCTTTGGTTTTTCGGTTTGGTTCAATGGTGGCCTAAGGCTGACAGCGTGTTTGAGCAATCGGTTTCATTGCGATCTGCACGGGTGTCAGCTCACCTATTGCGCCGACGGGACGTTCTCTATGGGGGGGCACGCTCCGAAAACGGATTGAGCCGAGAGATGAATTTCGTCTTCATGGTTTATATTTCTCCTTTTTTGCAGCCAAGGCTGAGAACGCGGCATACCGTATTCGCGAGCATCCATTCCTCGTCCGTATGAAATGACGCGAACAGCGAACCGGTGCCATGGGACGGAGCTCCATGCGTTGATCAGCCGTTTTTTTCGGCGTCACCCGACGAAGGACTCGAATCAGGGGCGCGTTCGAAGGCAATGACTCTATCACCCGACCCCCACAGCTTTCCGATGGCCCAGATACACAGACCTAAACCGACGGCCAGCACCGCGACGGCGACGCCATAATTGCCGAACAGATCCGTCAGGGTGATCTGCCCCACGTTGGTGGGATCGTATAGAATGGGGATCAGCGTCTCGTGCAATTGGGCGAAAAGGGCCGTGCCGGCCAGTCCGCCCAGAAGGGCGAAGACTGCATCGATGCGACCTTCACCGGCGGCCGCCCAGATGGTGCCGGGGCAGTACCCGGCCAGCCCCCACCCGATGCCGAAGATCACTGCGGCCAGCCCCGTGGCCACGATACTGGTGGGCAGGGGCGAGATGCGTCCCACGCCGACCGACTGGAGGCCGAAAAGTCCCACGGCGGACAAGGCCACAGTCAGGAGCATGAACCGGGGGATGTCCGCGTCCAGCATCAGGTGTGATCGGGCCATTCGATGGGCGTCAGTAGCTCCGATGCGCTGAATGACGAAGCCGAAGGCGATCCCTGAAAAGAGTCCCAGCCAAATATTTGTCATTGGATATCCTCCTTTCCCGCGCTCTTTCCGTAGAGCAGCCGGGCCGTGAGCATGGCCACGGCAAAAATTACGACACCGAAATAAAGGCCGCTGATGGCCAGTTGCGCAGACCCGGAGATGAAGAGCCCCAGGGTGCAGCCGCCAGCCAGTCGCGAGGCGAAAAGGATCAAAAAACCGGCAAAAAAAGTGGCGGCGTACCGTTTTACCCGGCTCTCGCCGAAGCGCTGCTTCCAGATGGGCGGGATATCGCGCACCGGGATTTTATCGGATGTCCGTCCGGCGATAAAGCCACCGATGGCCATGCCCAGAACAAAGGTGAAGAGCCACGATCCGGGGCCGGGAATGGCCTTGTAGTGGGCCTTGGACGCCGCGTATTCCGGCGCCATCCACGCTAAAAAGCCATTGAGAGTGCTGACGAATCCGCTGGACGAGGCCGGGGGGCCGTAGGTGGCGAAAATAAAAACGATGATACCCGACAGGGCAAACGCGGCCGGGATCCAGTTCCAATAGGGGATGCGCTGGTTGTTGTTGGGTTCCATGGTGTTTATCCTCCGCAGGAGACGTACCCGCTTTTGGAACCGCTGCCGCCTCCGGATGGTGCGGCCGCACCCTTTTTCGGCGTCGTAGTTCCTTGACGTTTGAGGGTTGCGGATGGGGAGGTCGTACCCTGCAGGGTATCGCCGCTGATAATGTTATCCGTGGTTTCAACCGGGTAGTAATAGCGTTTATTTCCCCACTCCATCCACGAAGATTCATAGAGCATCACGTCCTCGAAGCCCATGAGCCGTAGGATGAAATATCCGAATGATCCGCGGCGGCCCGAATGGCAGTAGGTAATCACGGCCTTGCCGGGGTCGAAGCCCCTGTAGAGTTTTTGCAGCGCCCCGTAAGGCTTGATCGCTTTGCTTTCGGGGGAGGTCCAGTTGAGTGTGTAATCGTTGTTGTATGCGGTCGGGATATGTCCCAGCCTGAGCACCGTGCCGTCCAGCGCGGCATTAGGCTTTTCTCCCAGATATTCTGACCGGGACCGTACATCCAGGATCTGATAATAAGGATCATCGAGCCGCGGCAGCAGGTACTCGGCTTTCACCCATTTACGCAGTTTGATTTCATCTGCCGGGGCCTGGTAGAGGACCACCACGGCCTTGCGGGGAGCAGAGACCGTCTCTCCACCGGCAGCGATCCAGCCGTCGATACCGCGCTCCAACACCTTCATTTTCTTATGCCCCAGCAGGTCGAGAATCCAGAAGAGGTAGGAACTGGTGGCGCCCCCGTCGCGTTTCACCGAATCGTAAAGCACCACGGTGTCGTTCCTGGCGATGCCGTGCTCGCCGAGCAGTTGCTGTGCCCGCGCGATCCCCACGAAGACTTCGCCCATGTTGTTGGCGGTATCGTCCTGCTGAAATAGCTCCCAGGACATTCGGATGGCGCCCGGTATCACTTTGCCGGCAACGTCCTTGTCCGCTCTGACGTCGACGATGACAAGGGAAGCGTCGTTCTTGTGAGCCTTCAGCCATTCGGCGGTAGCCAGAAAATGGGCGTTGGGATAATCTTTACCGGCTGCTGAAGCCAGCGACCAATAAAGGCCAAGAAGCAAAATCGCGACAATCACCACATAACGAATCATTTCTCCCTTTTTCATCTTTTTCCTCCTTCCAGTCGTCTGCAATGCTTTCGAGCCGGTTTAAAAAAGAGGCTGCTCAATCGCCCTTTACTGGCCCCCTGTCGAACTCGATGATCCTGGCGAAATTCCGGTC
>VFJW01000019.1 GCA_009885845.1 Geobacter sp. | reverse complement strand
CCAGACGGCTTCGTAGGTTAAGGTGCCGCTCCGGGAGACGACGCCGACTTTGCCCGGTTTGTGGATATAGCCGGGCATGATGCCGATCTTGCATTCTCCGGGGGTGATGACACCGGGGCAGTTGGGACCGATCAGGCGGGTCTTTTTGCCGATCATGTACTGTTTTACTTTGACCATGTCGAGGACCGGTATGCCTTCGGTGATGCAGCAGACCAGTTCGATACCAGCGTCTACGGCTTCCATGATGGAGTCAGCAGCAAATGGTGGTGGCACATAGATGACTGAGGCGGTGGCGCCGGTCTGTGCTACGGCTCCTGCTACCGTGTCGAAAACAGGAAAACCGTCTATTACAGTGCCGCCTTTGCCGGGGGTGACGCCGCCGACCATGAGGGTGCCGTATTCACGTGCTCCCTGGGCGTGAAAGAGGCCGGTTGCGCCGGTGATCCCCTGGGTGATGACTTTGGTGTGTTTATTGATGAGAATACTCATTGGTTGGCTCCTTTCACGGCCTGGACAATTTTTTGCGCTGCGTCGGCCATGCCGTCGGCGGATACGATGTTTAAGCCGCTCTCGGCAAGGATTTCCTTGCCACGGGCGACGTTGGTTCCTTCGAGTCTTACTACCAGTGGTACTTTGAGGGAGACCTGCTTGGCGGCCTCGACGACGCCGGTGGCGATGATGTCGCACTTCATAATGCCGCCAAAGATGTTGACGAGGATCCCTTTGACGTTTTTGTCGGAGAGGATGATTTTGAAGGCTTCGGTCACTCTCTCTATAGTGGCGCCACCACCGACGTCGAGGAAGTTGGCCGGGTCGCCGCTATAATGTTTGATGATGTCCATGGTGGCCATGGCTAAGCCGGCGCCGTTGACGAGGCAGCCGATATTGCCGGTGAGAGATACGTAGGAGAGTTCGTGTTGTGAAGCTTCGACTTCGTTGGGATCTTCTTCGTCGTAGTCACGCATATCGCCGATTTTGGGGTGACGAAAAAGGGCATTGTCATCGAAGCCGAATTTTGCGTCGAGGGCCAGCAGGTTGTTCTCTTTGGTGACGACGAGCGGGTTGATTTCGAGCATGGAGCAGTCACAGGCGATGAAAGTTTCGTAGAGTCCCTGCAGAACGGCGACCGCTTTGGTGACCAGTTTGCCGGAGAGGCCGAGGGAGAAGGCGATCTTGCGGCACTGGAAGGGGGTGAGGCCGACGAGTGGATCGATGGCTTCGGTGAAGATTTTTTCGGGGGTTTTGGCGGCGACTTCTTCAATGTCCATCCCCCCTTCGGTGGAGGCCATGACGGTGACTTTGGAGGTAGCGCGGTCAACGAGCAGGGATACGTAGAGTTCGTTGGCGATGTTGCAGCCGTCTTCTACGAGGACGCGGGTGACCAGTTTTCCTTCCGGACCGGTTTGATGAGTGACGAGAGTCATGCCGATCATTTCGCGGGCGATGTTGCGTACTTCGTCGGTGGTGCGGGCCAGCTTGACGCCGCCCCCTTTTCCTCTGCCGCCGGCATGGATCTGTGCTTTGACAACCCAGGGACCGTCACCCAGTCGTTTGGCCCACTCGCGTGCGCCGGCGCTGTTGTACACTACGTGACCGTCAGGGACAGGGACGCCGAATTTACGGAGAATTGCTTTTGCCTGGTACTCGTGAATATTCATTGAAAAACTCCTGTTCTGACCAATGTGGATGCTGTCTGATAATGGATTGTATGCCTTTTTTGCATTGATATTCAGTAAGTGATCGTAATCCTGAAAAAATTGATATGGTAATACCAATTATTCCTTTAGTTGAGTGATGTCAATTGATTTTTAGGCATCTGATAAACAAGGAAACGGTAGATGACTATCGCGAAAACATATCTGTAACAGATGAGGTTGATGTAAAGACAGTAGTTTATCTACAGTAAAAAACGTAATTTGTCATGTTAAATTTACGGACTTATTCCAGAGTGATGTGGTAAAAAATTAAATATGAGTAAAATGTAGATATACGTTTTGATTTGATCGTTGAAATCTAATAGCTTTGTTTTTGGTTGAAATAGTTAAAAACTAGGGTATTGTCTACATATGATAACTACAACGACTCTCGATAACGGCGTTCGCATTGTCACCCAGAATGTCGGGTATATGCATACAGTAACCACTGGCATCTGGGTGGCCAACGGTACCCGGCATGAATCACCTGAAGATAATGGTGTTGCTCATTTTATTGAACATATGCTGTTTAAGGGTACAGAGCGACGCTCCGCTCATCAGATATCTCGCGAGATCGACTCGATGGGTGGAATCCTGAATGCGTTTACCGGTCATGAGTATGTCTGTTATTACGCAAAGGTACTTGCCAAATTTATCCCGCGAGCAGCCGGCCTGCTGGCTGATATTTTTTTAAATTCCACGTTTCCGCCGGAAGAAATTGAGCGGGAACGAAAGGTCGTGCTTCAGGAAATAAAGATGCGTGATGATTCGCCGGATGAGTTCATTCATGACCGCTTTCATGAAAACTTCTGGCGGGGCCAATTGCTCGGCATGCCGGTTCTTGGAAGTGAAAAAACAATTTCAGATCTCTCGCGTTCGGCAATCCTGGCACATAAGGCCAGTCGCTACCGCCCCCGTGATATAATAATAGCGGCGGCCGGAAATGTTAACCATGATGAACTGGTTGCCATTCTGGCACCGATGTTCTCCGGAATTTTTTCTCCGTGGCAGCCAAGCATCAATGATGTATTTGCACCTGCGGAAAAAGTGCTCCATCTCACTGAAAGAGAGATGGAGCAGACCCTCATGTGCCTCGGAACCCGCTCGCTCCGCTATGATCATTCTGATCGGTATGCCCTGTTTCTGCTGACGACGATCCTCGGTGGAGGAATGAGTTCGCGACTGTTTCAGGAAATTCGCGAGAAGAAAGGGCTGGCGTATTCGGTTTACTCCTACAATATATCCAATGCCGATTCCGGTGCTCTGGTTGTGTACGCAGGTACTGAAAAGAAGCATTGTCGAGAGGTACTCGACATCGCACAGCATGAAATGTCGCGTCTTGTTGCCGAGGAAGTTCCGCAGGACGAACTTGATTCTGCACGGGAGCAGTTGAAAGGCAAAACCCTCATGTCACTTGAAAGCAGCGACAACTTAATGATCCGTCTCGCCAAAAACGAAATCTACATTCAAAAGCAGCAGCCAATTGAAGATGTTCTCGCCAATTACGATGCGGTCAGTGTCGAAGATATTCAGAGGGTGTCACGGGAATTGATCAGAAGTGAGTATCTGCATCTTGAAGCCATGGGTCAGGTTGCGGATCTGGGGCTGTCTGTAGAGATGCTGTCAGTGTAGTTGTACAGAATATTTTTTTTAAATAACCGGTAATCATGCTTGACCTGTTTCATATTAAAATGGTACTGTCCTGACATTACATACACCCCTTTTAATTTAGTCCGAGAGACTAGCAAAGGCGACACAATGAAAACATTTAAGTCATACCAGAAGAGTCTTGCCGCGCACTGCGGCGGGGCTCTTTTTTTATGCCTGCCCCTGGAAAGCAGAAGCAGGATAAGTGCGTTAACGAATTTATTTTATTCCTTAAAATAAATTCTAACTTACTAAGGAGTTCTCTGATGACCACTGAAAAGACCGTATTAATGGATTCGGAAGGTATTAAACGTGCCTTGACGCGGATCGCCCATGAAATCCTTGAACGCAATAAAGGGGTTGCTGACATAGTATTGATTGGTATCCGATCGGGCGGAGTTTATCTGGCAGATGGAATTGCACAGCAGATCAGTGTCATAGAGGGTGGATCGGTACTGGTCGGAGCGGTTGATATTACCCTCTACCGTGATGATTGTTCCGGTCAGCTGCCGCATCACCCTGTTGGTAAAACCGACATTCCATTCTCCCTTGAGGCAAAAAAAGTCATTCTGGTTGATGACGTCCTTTACACCGGGCGCACTATCCGTGCCGCTATGGATGCAATGATGGATTTTGGACGTCCCCAGTCCATTCAACTTGCGGTGCTGATTGACCGTGGTCACCGGGAGCTTCCGATCCGGGCGGATTTTGTGGGTCGCAATGTTCCTACGAGTCTGAAAGAAAATGTTCAGGTTGTTTTTGACGGATCATACCAGCCGATTGAAGTGGTACTTGAAAAATAGGGGGTAAACAGGAATGGCCGATTTCAAGCATAAGCACATTATTGCCCTGCGGGACCTGTCGAAAGAGGATATTGAATTATTGATTTCAACAGCTGAAAACATGCGGGAGATCAACAGCCGTGACATCAAGAAGGTACCGACGCTGCGCGGAAAAACGATTATTAATCTGTTCTACGAAGCTTCGACGCGTACCCGCACCTCCTTTGAGATTGCCGGGAAACGCCTTTCGGCTGACACCGTCAATATTACCACGGCTTCCAGTTCAACCACCAAGGGCGAAACACTCGCAGACACGGCACTGAACCTGCTGGCAATGAAGCCTGATATCATCGTTATGCGCCATTCTGTCTCTGGTTCTCATTATTTTCTGGCTAACAAAATTAACTGTTCAATCATCAACGCCGGTGACGGTGCTCATGAACATCCTTCACAAGGACTGCTGGATATGTTGACCATGAAGGATCGTTTCGGGCGACTGGATGGCCTGAAGGTTGCGATTGTCGGTGATATTACTCACAGCCGTGTTGCACGCTCCAATATTCAAGGGCTGACCAAGCTCGGTTCCTCGGTGTTTTTGGCAGGGCCGCCTACCATGATGCCTCCGGGTGTGGAAAAACTGGGTGATGTTACAGTGTGTGCCTCGATGAACGAGGCGCTGCAGGACGCCGATGTCGTCATGATGCTGCGGATTCAGCAGGAGCGTCAAGGTAAAACGCTTATGCCGAACACTCGTGAATATTCCCGTTATTTCGGGCTTAATCCGAATAATATCAAGCTGGCCAAGCCGAACGCCATAGTCATGCATCCCGGTCCGATCAATCGCGGGGTGGAAATGTCTTCCAGTATGGTTGACGGTGACCGGTCCTGGATCCTGAAGCAGGTTGAGAACGGCGTTGCGGTGCGGATGTCGATGCTGTATCACGTCTGCGGCGGAGAGTTGGAGTAGTGCAGGTTGAGGTTAAGGTTGAGGTTAAGTTTTTTGTTCTCAATCTCAACCTCAACCTGTGAGCAAAGCGAACTAAACCCTATTTTTACGAGGTGACTATATGAATCTTTTGATAAAAAACGGCCGGGTGATTGATCCCTCCCAGAAGATTGACAACATGCTTGATGTGCTGGTGGAAAACGGTCTGGTGAAAGAAATTGGCAAAGGACTGTCTGCTCCGGCAGGCGTAGAGGTTATTGATGCCACCGGAAAATATGTCGTGCCTGGTTTGATCGATATGCACGTTCATCTTCGTGATCCGGGTCTTGAGTATAAGGAAGACATAATCTCCGGAACGAAAGCCGCTGTTGCGGGAGGCTTTACCTCGGTTTGCTGCATGCCGAATACCAAACCGGTTATCGACAACAAAACGGTTGCCAATTATATCATCAACAAGGCGAAGGCAGAAGGTTTCTGCAATGTTTTCCCGGTCGGCTCGATTACGTACGGGCTTTCCGGTGACCGGATGTCGGAGATGGGAGAATTGAAGGAATCAGGTTGTGTAGCTGTCTCTGATGATGGAAAGCCGGTCAATAACAGTGAATTGATGATGCGTACTCTGCAATATGCTGCCGGAATCGGAATCATGGTAATTTCTCATGCTGAGGAACTTGAACTGGTGGGAGAGGGCACGATGAATGAAGGGTATACTTCTACCGAATTAGGCTTGAAAGGTATTCCGCGAGTTGCCGAAGATGTGGCGACAGCCAGGGAGACGTTGCTGGCTGAGTATACCGGAGCGCCGATTCATATCGCTCATGTTTCCACCAGAGGGTCGGTACGCATCATTCGCGAAGCGAAAGCCCGTGGCGTCAAAGTTACCTGTGAGACGGCGCCCCATTATTTTGCCCTGACCGATGACGCGGTGCGCGGCTACAACACTAACGCCAAAATGAATCCACCACTTCGGGAAGCTGATGATGTTGCTGCCATTAAGGAAGGGTTGAAGGATGGTACTATCGACACTATTGCCACAGACCATGCGCCCCACCATCTGGACGAAAAGGATGTTGAATTCAATGTTGCCATGAACGGCATTATCGGACTGGAAACGTCCCTGTCGCTGTCGCTGGGACTGGTTGATGACGGGGTCCTTACTCTTAATCAACTGATTGAGAAGATGTCTGGTAACCCATCTAAAATACTCAACTTGCAGAGAGGTACGCTCTCCGTAGGTTCAGTGGCTGACATCACGTTGATTGATCCGGAAGTCGAGTGGATTGTAGAAGCAGACAAACTGGCCAGCAAATCCAAAAATTCCCCTTGGCTGGGTCAGAGAATGAAGGGTGGAGCCTCGGGGACTGTTGTCGGCGGCAAACTTGTATATACACGATAAAAAAGAGTACAGGAGCAACAATCTATGAAAGCAATTCTTGCGCTCGCCGACGGGCGCATTTTTGAGGGGAAATCATTTGGCGCGCCGGGAGAGGCGGTCGGAGAAGTGGTCTTTAACACCGCCATGTCCGGCTATCAGGAAGTTCTAACAGATCCGTCCTACAAAGGGCAGATGGTCACCATGACCTATCCGCAGATCGGAAATACCGGCATCAACCCTGAAGATATTGAAAGCCGTGGTCTGTTCCTGTCCGGCTTTATCGTCAAGGAGTATATCGACTGTTATTCGAACTGGCGCGCCACCATGAGTCTGGCATCCTATCTTATGGAGAACGGCGTGGTCGGCATTCAGGGGATTGACACCCGTGCTCTGACGCGCCATCTGCGCGACAAAGGCGCACAGAACGGGATTATATCTACAGTTGACCATGATCATGCAAGTCTGGTTGCCAAGGCACGGGCTGTGCCAAGTATGTCTGGTCTGAATCTGGCTTCCGGAGTGTCCTGTACTGCGCCTTACCACTGGACGGAAGGGGAGTGGGACCTGGCTGAAGGGTACCCCCAGGTTGATCCTGCAACCCTGAAATACAGGGTGGTGGCCTATGATTTCGGCATCAAGTACAATATCCTCCGCTGTCTGGTGAATGCCGGCTGCGATGTGACTGTTGTCCCGGCTGCATTTCCTGCCGAAGAGGCTCTGGCGATGAACCCTGACGGCATATTCCTCTCTAATGGCCCGGGGGATCCTGAACCGCTTGTTCAGGTGCAGGAGGAGATCAGAAAGCTTATCGGCAAAAAGCCGATCTTCGGCATCTGCCTCGGACATCAATTACTCGGGTTGGCCCTGGGTGGCACTACGGTCAAACTTCCTTTTGGTAACCACGGCTCGAATCTCCCGGTTATGGACATGCAGACCCGCAAGGTAGAAATAACCTCACAGAATCACGGTTTTGCGGTTGACCTCGATTCACTCGGCGAATCCGCCTGTCTGGGGCATGAAAATCTGAATGATCAGACGGTGGAAGGTATTCGTCACTGCGAACTGCCGATTTTCTCTGTACAGCATCATCCGGAGGCTTCACCGGGGCCGCACGATTCCCGTTATCTGTTCGACCGGTTTGTTGAAATGATGGAGAAGGAAAAGAAGTGAACGGTGAAGGGTGAAATGTCAGGTTTTTTCTGATCAATTCACAATTCACTTTTTACTCCTCACAAGATTTATGAGTTATATCGATCTTTATCAATCAGGGGAATTATTACAGCGGGTAGGTGAAGCCTACCGGCGTCTGGCAGCCTGTGACCTCTGTCCACATGAGTGTTTAGTTAACCGCATCAAAGGCGAACGGGGAATCTGCGGGGCTGGACTTAAGCCGAAGATTGCTTCGGCCAATGTTCACAAGGGAGAGGAACCGCCCATTTCAGGGACAAAAGGGTCCGGCACAATCTTTCTCTCGGGGTGCTCTCTGAAATGCATCTTCTGCCAGAATTTCCCCATCAGCCAGTTCGGCAACGGTGAGGAGATAACTACCCGGGAACTGGCAGCCCGTATGCTCAAGCTGCAGCGGCAGGGTGTTCATAACATAAATTTTGTTACCCCGACTCACTTTGTTGCGCAGATTCTGGCGGCACTCTGGCTGGCTATACCGAAAGGTTTTAATCTGCCGATTGTCTGGAACAGCAGCGGGTATGAAAAAGTCGATGTTCTGCGGTTTCTTGATGGAGTTGTTTCGATCTACCTGCCGGATATGAAGTACAACGCTGATGTCCCGTCTGTTGAAATTTCTTCCGCCCCCGGGTACCCACTCATCAACAGGGCTGCGGTTAAAGAGATGCTCAGGCAGGTCGGGCATCTTGCAATGAATGAAGAAGGTATTGCAACCGGTGGTCTGATCATCCGGCATCTCGTCCTGCCGGAGGGTAGGGCGGGATCTCTTGAAACCATCCCCTGGATCGCTGAAAATCTTGGGCATGACACCTATATTGCCTTGATGAGCCAGTACTTCCCGGCACACAGGGCAGTACATATTGCCGGAATGAACCGTCCGGTGATCCATGAAGAGTACGATACTGCAGTTGATGCGCTGGAAGAATCCAGGCTTGAAAACGGTTGGGTACAGATACTTGACGATGAACGTGGTGCGGTAAGATAGTGGTGCAATGTAATAAAATTATCAGGTAATCACACGAAGGAGTTGTGCATACAATGCCGAAAAGAACTGACATTCATAAGATTCTCATCATCGGTGCCGGTCCGATTGTCATCGGACAGGCCTGCGAATTCGATTATTCCGGTACCCAGGCCTGCAAGTCTTTGAAGGAAGAGGGGTACGAGGTTGTGCTGCTCAACAGCAATCCTGCCACCATTATGACTGATCCCGATTTTGCTGACCGCACCTACATAGAACCGGTGACGCCGGAGATCCTTGCCAAAATTATTGAGAAAGAACGCCCTGATGCCCTGTTGCCAACACTCGGTGGGCAGACGGCGTTAAACACCGCCGTGTCTGTTGCTGAATCAGGCATTCTTGAAAAATTCGGCGTAGAACTTATTGGTGCCAAGCTTCCTGCAATCAAAAAAGCTGAAGACAGGACATTATTCAAGCAGGCGATGGAGAAGATAGGTTTAGCCGTGCCCCATTCGGGCCTTGCCCATAATTATGTCGAGGCGATGGAAGTTATAAAAACGATAGGTTTTCCGGCGATCATCAGGCCGTCATTCACTCTGGGCGGGAGCGGCGGAGGTATCGCCTATAACCTTGAAGAATACGAGAAAATGGCGATGGGCGGGATAGATGCTTCACCGACCGATGAAATTCTCATTGAGGAATCGGTTATCGGTTGGAAAGAGTACGAACTGGAAGTTATGCGAGACACCGCCGATAACGTCGTAATCATCTGTTCGATAGAAAACTTTGATCCAATGGGTGTGCACACCGGTGATTCGATTACCATTGCTCCTGTCCAGACGCTGACGGACAAGGAATACCAGATTCTACGTGATGCTTCGCTTAAAATCATTCGTGAAATCGGAGTTGATACCGGCGGTTCCAATATTCAATTCGGCATAAATCCGCGTGATGGGCGTCTTGTCGTGATCGAAATGAATCCGCGGGTGTCCCGATCATCGGCCCTGGCTTCCAAAGCGACCGGTTTTCCGATTGCCAAAATCGCTGCAAAACTGGCGGTCGGCTATACTCTGGATGAGGTAACTAACGACATTACCCGCGAAACCCCCGCCTGTTTCGAGCCGAGCATCGACTATGTTGTCACCAAGATTCCCCGCTTCACGTTTGAAAAATTTCCGGCAGCCGATGCCACCCTGACTACGCAGATGAAGTCGGTTGGTGAAGTCATGTCGATTGGCAGAACTTTTAAGGAATCATTCCAAAAAGCTATCAGGTCCCTTGAAATAGGTGTCAGTGGCTTTGATTCACGGCTTTTTGAACTCGGCAGTGAAACTAGAAGAGCACTGACCGGCAAGGAGCAGCAGTTGCTGCTGGAAAAACTGCGGGTGCCTAATGCTGACCGGCTCTGGTATGTCGGTGACGCGCTGCGCAGTGGGATGAGTGTGGAAGAAATTAACAAGCATACCGCTATTGATCCCTGGTTTTTGCATAACATACGACAGATTATTGAAAAAGAAGATGAGCTGAAGTCTCTTTCTTTTGAGAAGGTTTCCAGCGAAATCCTGCGTGAAGCCAAGCAGTTCGGTTTTTCGGATAAATTTTTGTCAAAACTCTGGAGAACCAGTGAGGATGCCGTGCGGGAACTCCGCTGGAGTCTGGGAGTGCGTCCTGTGTACAAGAGAGTAGACACATGTGCCGCCGAGTTTGTTGCCTATACCCCGTACATGTACTCTACGTATGAGGAGGAATGTGAGGCTGCTCCGACAGACCGGAAAAAAATCATGATTCTCGGTGGTGGTCCAAACCGGATCGGGCAGGGGATCGAATTCGACTACTGTTGTGTTCATGGCGCTTTCGCGCTTGCTGAAGATGGCTATGAGACAATCATGGTCAATTGTAACCCTGAAACGGTTTCAACCGATTATGACACATCTGACCGCCTTTACTTTGAGCCGTTGACTCTGGAGGACGTTCTTGAAATTGTGGCTAAGGAGAATCCGGTTGGAGTAATCGTCCAGTTTGGCGGTCAGACTCCGCTTAAGTTGGCAGTTGCCCTGGAAAAGGCCGGTGTGCCTATTATCGGCACGTCCCCGGACGCGATCGATCGTGCCGAAGATCGTGAACGGTTTCAGGAAATGCTTCATAAATTGGGTCTGCTCCAACCGGAAAACGGTACTGCCCGTTCCTTTGAGGAAGCGGAAAAAGTGGTTGATCGCATTGGTTATCCGGTAGTGGTTCGTCCTTCCTACGTACTGGGCGGTCGCGCTATGGAAATAGTATATGACGCAGAAAATCTGCAGCGCTATATGAAAACAGCAGTTCTGGTTTCTCCCGAACATCCTATTTTGATTGACAGTTTTCTTGATGAGGCGATCGAGATCGATGTTGATGCGCTCTGTGACGGGACTGATGTTGTTATCGGGGGGATCATGGAGCACATCGAGGAAGCGGGTATTCATTCCGGAGATTCTGCCTGCAGTCTGCCGCCTTACTCTATCAGTCAGGAAATTATTGCTGAAATCCGCCGACAGACGGTACTGATGGCACTTGAACTGAACGTTGTTGGACTGATGAATGTTCAATATGCGGTTAAAGGTTCTGTAGTTTATATTCTGGAGGTAAATCCCCGTGCTTCCCGTACTTCTCCCTTTGTCTCCAAAGCTACCGGTCGCCCGCTTGCCAAGATTGCTGCACGCATCATGGCCGGAAAAACCCTTAAAGAGCTTGGAATTATCAACGATATCATTCCAAAACACATTTCAGTAAAAGAAGCGGTTTTCCCTTTCGTGAAATTTCCGGGTGTTGATACTCTTCTTGGGCCTGAAATGAAATCAACGGGTGAAGTTATGGGGATCGGTGAAACCTTTGCAGAGGCTTTTGCCAAATCGCAGTTGGGAGCAAATGTAAAGCTGCCGCTGTCAGGAAATGTCTTTATCAGTGTACGGGATGCAGACAAGAAACATGTTGTCAGCGCAGCAGAAAAACTGTATAAAGCCGGATTCGGTATAATCGCAACCGGCGGAACGGCTCAGTTTCTCGAAGAAAAAGGAATTCCGGTGCGTCGTGTTAACAAGGTGCTGGAGGGGCGTCCTCATATTGTTGATGCAATAAAGAACGGAGAGGTTCAACTGGTTCTTAATACTACTCATGGTGCACAGGCGGTGAAGGATTCTTTCTCAATCCGTAGAGAGTCTCTCATGCATGGACTTGCGTATTACACGACCGTTTCCGGTGCAAAAGCGGTCGCAGACAGTATCGTACTGTTAAAAACTCAGGAACTCGGTGTCAAACCGATACAGGATTACCTTTAAAAATTTCGACATACGAATTCTGTATCAGAACAACTGAAAATTTTCAAACAGGAGTAGATAACTCGATGTCTCATTCAATACCGGTAACTAAAGAGAGTTTTGAAGCATTGCAGGATGAGTTGAAACGTCTGATTCGTGAGGAGCGTCCCAAAGTCATCCAGGATATTGCTGAGGCTCGTGAGCATGGAGATTTGTCTGAAAATGCCGAATATGATGCCGCAAAAAACCGTCAGGGATTTATTGAAGGACGTATTCAGGAAATTAACGGTAAGCTTGCCCGCGCACATGTAGTTGACCTCTCGGGATTGAAGCCTGATAAAGTAGTATTTGGCTGTACGGTGACGGTGTACGATACCGCTTCAGAAGAAGAGGTGACCTACAAGATTGTCGGCGAGGACGAAGCTGATATCAAGTTGCGTAAAATATCCTGTACGTCGCCGGTAGGAAAAGCCCTGATCGGACACAAGCTCGATTCTTCGGTACGCGTGATTGTCCCGTCCGGCACCAAGGAATATGAAATCCTGGATATAAAATACGAGTAATATTATAATTATGTTACAAAAAGGGAGTTTGAAATGGCAGAAATTACTAAAGATATGACGTTTTTTGAGCTTATGCGTACGTACCCTGAGTCGGTCAGAATTCTGCAGAAGCATAACCTTGGGTGTGTCGGATGTATGGGAGCTCAGAACGAAAGTCTTGAACAGGGTGCAAGAGCACATGGACTGGATATTGATGTGCTGCTCAGCGACTTAAACGCAGCAATCGGTTAACGCCAATCTCTTTTGAAATTAACTACGGCCTCCATGGACTATTTCGTGGGGGTTGTTTTGTTTATCATATGACATTTTGTGAAAAACTTTCACATTTCCCGAGGTTTCTGTGAATCTGCCAGTCCAGCCGCATGCTTTTACCTCTGTTTTTGAAACACTTTCCCGTGATTATCTACAGGGCAAGGATGAAGTGCTGCAGTTGTCTGTAATCGCACTTCTCACCGGTGGTCACATTCTGGTGGAGGATTTGCCAGGTCTTGGCAAGACAACCGTAGCTCTAGCGCTTGCCGGGGTGACCGGACTCAGTTTTGGCAGAGTACAGTGTACCAGTGATCTGCTTCCCTCTGATATCACCGGTCTGTCAATTTTTAATCGTGAAGAGGGTCATTTCAGTTTCCAACCCGGACCGATCTTCAACAATATCGTTCTGCTTGACGAGATAAACCGTGCCATGCCGCGTACCCAGAGTGCCATGCTTGAGGCGATGGAGGAGCGGCGCGTTACAATTGAGGGAGTTACACACCCACTGCCTGATCCGTTCATGGTCTTTGCCACCCAAAACCCATCAGATCAGAGTGGCACATTTCTGCTTCCAGAGTCTCAGCTGGATCGTTTTCTGATCTGTACCGGAATCGGCTATCCGACGGAACAACTGGAACGGGACATCATCGCCGCCGGCGGAATTCGCGAAAGGCTCGACAGAATGACACCGCTGATAACACCATCCGAAATTTCTGCCGCCAAAAAAGAGGTTCTGGCGGTTTATCTCTCGGACAAGGTGCTTACCTATATCCACAAGCTGGTTCTTGCTACCCGCTGTCACGATCTGATCATAACCGGACTTTCAACCCGGGCTGCCATAAATATTGCACAGGCCGCCAGAGCGGCAGCGTATCTGGCGGGTCGTGACTATGTCGCGCCGGATGATGTCAAATACATTGTCGTGCCGGTCTGCGCCCATCGTCTGATCATGCGGAGTGAGATGACAGCTTACGAAAGGGGAGGAGTGATACGGACAATCATCGCCGGAATAGCGTTGCCTTTGGCCTGAAGATAAGTAAAGCCGGAGCGTTGTATGTCATGATGACACTTCTGCTCGGCTTTGCCGCGGTCAATACCGGCAACAACCTGCTGTTTCTGGTTGTAGCCGGCTTACTGGCATTCATGTCGGTGACCGGCATGGCTGGAATGTACAATATCAAAAAACTGATTCCCGATCTGCTGCCTCCCGAAGAGATTTACGCCGGAATTCCTGCTCCTTTCCACCTGTCAGTTCGAAATACCAAGCGGTATCTTCCCTCATTTCTCATCAAAGCAGAGAGTAGCGCAGGCCATAGTCTGATTTTTCCCGTACTGCTGCAGAACTCCGCCCGCAACGGCCAGGTTTTAATTGCCTTCAGCAGGCGCGGAGAGGTTCCGCTCGGCAGGGTTACTATCAGTTCTCCCTATCCGGTCGGTTTTTTCACCCGCTACTGGACTTTTGATATCAACAGTACAGTCACGGTTTTCCCCCGACCGCTCGCTTCAGTTTCAAACGGTAACGGGGAGGAATCTCCGGCAACCGGGTCGGCTTTTCGCCGGGATCGGGGTTTAAGTGGTGAATTGGAGCGGATATACCCATATTCCGGATCGGAACCGCTCCGGATGATCCATTGGAAGCATTCTGCCCGCACCCTTGATTTTCTGGTGAAAGGTTTTGGCAGATCTGTCGCAGCTCCACTGATGATCGATCTGGACTCTTTGGCGGGACAGGGAGTGGAAGAACGTTTGTCCCGTGCCGCCTGGCTGATTAAGCGCTGGGTACGGGAACGTCCGGTCGGGCTTGTGCTTGACGGCCGCGTTCTGCCGTCCGCAATCGGCAGGCAGAACGGTTTGAAACTGCTGAAAGAATTGGCGATGTATGGTAGCCATTAGATCGCTGACAGCAATTCTGACGTATGTTATCGGTCTGTGCGGCATGGTGCCTCTCTTTCCCTGGTTGACACCTTTTCCCCGCGCGGTTCTGGTGGCCGGAGTGCTGGCCGGTCTCTGGCAGGAACGAAGGGAACGGTGGTCGTTACGCCCCTGGATGCAGAACCTCCTGATCGTTCCGGTTTTTGTACATTACGCTCTCCAGTTCAGTCGCGTCAATCCGGTCCATCCGGTAATCAGTATTCTTGCCATTATGCTGGCCGTCAGGTTCTGTGGTGAAAAAACTGTTCGTCACAGCCTGCAGATCTATGCCCTCTCGATGTTTTGTCTTGCCTCTTCCTCTCTGTTTGATCTCAGTCCGGTCTTTTTGATCTACCTTGGTCTGCTGCTGTGCACCGTTGCCATCGCCCTGGTATTGCTGACATTCCAGAATCAGGACAGCAGCATGACGGTCTCCCGGCCGGATCTGAAAAGGATTCTGATCTCCGGAATTCTGATGCCGGTTCTTGCGGTCCCGCTGCTGCTGTTTTTCTTTCCGCTTATGCCACGTACGCAAATGCCGCTCTGGAATTTTCTCAATCAGGGATCTTCGCGTGTAACCGGGTATTCAGATACGGTAGAACCGGGCAGCCAGAGCAGTGTCACTGATTCACGTTCACGGGTATTCCGGGCCGAAATGCCGCAAATTGCGCAGTCACAACTGTACTGGCGCGGAACGGTGTTCAACCGGACTGACGGCACTAAATGGAGCCGTTCTCCCCAGATTCCAGCCGAACAGCCTGAAAATGTATCCGGAGGGAGAGTCACCCAGTCAATCTATCCGGAGCCTTCATCAGTTCGTACTCTGATAGCGCTTGATCGTCCGGTGTCTCTTGAACTTCAGCGAGTAAATCGATCGCCGGACGGTGTCTTTGAGCTTATCGGGATGGTCGGCAGACGGGTAAGTTACCGTGCTGATTCTCAGACAGGAGGAGTGGTCATCCAGAGGAATCCGATCAACAAAAGACATTACCTGCAGCTGCCGGACCGACTACCTTCGCGGATCCAGGACCTTGCCTCCGTCATTGGTCGCACCGGTAACAATGACCGGGACAGGGTGACGTATCTGGAGAACTATTTTCGTAACGGAGGCTACCGGTATTCAACGAAGGATCTGGCGACCGGGGACAGGGCGGTTGAGCTGTTTCTCTTTGAAAAAAAACAGGGACACTGTGAGTTTTTTGCCTCATCATTCGCCCTGCTGTTGCGGGCTGCGGGCGTGCCGTGCAGACTCGTCGGCGGTTATCTGGGCGGGGAATACAACCAGTTGGGAGGCTATTATCTCGTCAGCGAAGATAAGGCTCACGTATGGGTAGAAGCATACATTGAGGGAAGCGGCTGGGTCCGGATCGATCCGAGCTCTCTGGCGACCAACGCCGGAGATGTCTGGAATGCACCGGCAGCTTCCGGACTGATACGTCGAATCAGCCTGACGTATGATTCTATGAATCACCTTTGGAACCGGTCAGTTATAACATATGACTTCGAGCAGCAGATTACGATTGTCCGCTCGATCGGATCACGTTTGCAGGTGGTCAGTCCGGGGGAAGTTATGCGCAGGGCTGTACCGTATGCTGCCGTTATACTCCTGTTTGCCGGCCTGCTGTTCGTGTCAAGAAAGGCGTCACTGTTCCACTCCCGTGAACAGCGTATCCTCAATCGATTTCTGCAGATCGTTGAGCGTGAATGGGACATTTCTTCAAGTATGGGCGGGTTGGGTTTGTTTGAAATTGATTCTTCAGCAGATAATTATCTCGTCTCTGAATTTGTTGCCATCTATGCCGGAGCGGTCTATCGCGACCGGAAACTTACCAATGACGAGTATCTTCGGCTGAAGCAGATTCTTTCCGAATTAACAGGCCGAAAGTCAAAAAAACCTTGACTTGGAGGCCCTGTTCGGGCTATTAAACCCCTTCTTATATGGTGGCTGTGGTGAAGCGGTCAACACGTGCGACTGTGACTCGCATATTCGAGGGTTCGATACCCTCCAGCCACCCCAAAAAATCAAAGGCCGCGTCGAAAGACGCGGCCTTTTTTTGTGCGCTTTGCTGTATTTTTAGTTTCTTCGTTGTAAGTGCTTTTGATGTGTTTTATTGACAGGCCGGTATCGCCGGAGTAATGTGAATAACTTTTTATGTTTTGGGGCTTAAACAGATGGAACAATTAGACAATTAAATAGGCCGCTGAACCGGAATATTCTCTGGTTGGGCGGTTTTTTTTGTTAATTATCAAAATTTATGTTGAAATTTGGGGAATCGTTTGTTGTTCAGGTAATTTTTCTTATCACATGGACTAGCGGCAAATTGGGTTAGACTTGATTTGGCTGACATATCGTGCTTACTGGAGTTTTTCGGTTATTTGAAAA
The DNA here is from genome assembly GCA_009885845.1 of Geobacter sp. GTDB lineage: Bacteria > Desulfobacterota > Desulfuromonadia > Geobacterales > Pseudopelobacteraceae > JACRCG01. The sequence goes on along the minus strand of VFJW01000019.1, from coordinate 32,477 downwards.
ATGAGCTAGTCAAGATGGAGGCTCCTAATGCAGAAAATAAATCTAATCTGAAGGCTGGTCTTGATATCGGTGGTTTAAAACTGTCTTGGGAACCCGGCATTAGATAAGATGGGGTTATCTCGTGTTCAACTATTCACTCTTATAAAGGTCTTGAACGTCCGGTGGTTATAGTGACAGAAATGTTGAGCCTGCCGCGTGAAAAAGCTCTTGCATTGCAGTATGTTGCATATTCAAGAGCTAATTCGCATTTGATAATATTAAATCTCGCAGGTTTATCTTCCCCGAACCTTGGTGCGGAGTAGTTCCTTCTCATCCATTTGAATCTTGCCAAGTCAATGGAGGCTGATATACAGTGAACCAATGAACAGCAAAGACCTCAACATAGCCCGTACCTTCAAACAACTCGTCCAGCAACGGGTGACACCCCTGGATGTACGGGTATTCGGCTCCCGTGCCCGTGGTGACGCTTCGGCGGATTCAGACCTTGACGTATTTGTAGTTGTCGAACACGCAACACGAGACATTGAAAAGTATGTCAGTGACTGTGCATGGGAGGCTGGCTTCGATCAGGATGTGGTTGTCATCCCGGTAGTTGTCGGCCAGGACAAAATTAACGGAGTACTCAAAGAGTCGGTGTTCATTCTCAATGTGTATCGTGAGGGCATTACTGTATGACCGCTAATAGAATGGCTCTGATAGAATATCGGCTTACACAGGCCAGGGATTCCATCAGGGAAGCCGATGTCCTGCTCCAATCAGACATGAGCCTGCGATCGGTCATGAACCGACTCTATTACGCCATGTTCTACGCGGTACTTGCCCTGTTACAGGAAAAGGAACTGGGAACGTCAAAGCATTCCGGGGCGATTGCTCTTTTCGACAGGGAATACGTGAAGACCGGTAGTTTCACCAAGGAGATGTCGAAGGCACTTCATCGGGCCTTTGCACTGCGCCAAAAGGGGGATTACATGGAAGAGACCGAAGTGACCACCAAAGATATCGAAGAAATCAGGCCTATTGCTGAAGAGTTTGTGACAAGCGTAGAAAAACACCTGAATACGTAGCTTCAGCCACACCAATAAAACTCAAAAGCCGCGTCGGTTGACGCGGCTTTTTTTGTGGATACGTTTCAACTCTGAAACTATCCAACCTCAGAAAACTCCCGCGCTCGAAACTCTGCTCCCAGCGATTCAGCCAGCAATCGGCACGCTTCAATGTCGATGCCGGGAATGGTTACGGCTGTGGCAATTACTTGAGGAATATGTGCTGATGCCGAACGGATAAAATCGCAAACTCCAGCAAATCCGGCGTCACCAAAGGGGGTATTGCACAGACTGCTGTATGTAGTTGAATCGGGAGCATTCAGGCTGATCGAAATGCTGTCCACCAGACCGGCCAGTTCCGGTAATATATCGCGGCCATGTGCCAGGTTGGCCTGACCATCGGTGTTGATACGAATCTGGTAGCCCCGGGTTTTAAGAACACCCGCCACCTGCAAAACCAGATCAAGCCGGATGAGCGGTTCGCCGTATCCACAAAAGACCACTTCATCAATTCCGTCCGGTTGACCGACCGCCGCCAGTACCTCTTCAAATGTTGGCTCTCTATCCAGCAGCAGATTATGTCCTTTTACTGTGAAGTCATCAAATTTAGGGCAGAACGTGCAGCGGTTTGAACAGCGATTGGTGATATTCAGATACAGTGAGTTACGAATCCGGTAGGTGATTTTAGTTGATTGGTCCCAGAGATTGATTCCAAAAAGATCACTGGCATTTTTAGTCGTGATCCGGGCAACGTCTTCAAGGGTCAATCCCTTTATTTCGGCCAGTTTTTCGGCTGCAAAGCGCACATACGCCGGTTCATTGCGTTTGCCGCGATGCGGCACAGGAGTGAGGTACGGGCAGTCAGTCTCTACCAGCATGCGATCGATGCTGACCATCCGGACAACATACTGCAGACTTTGGTTGCCAGGGTAGGTTATCGTTCCGGGTATAGAAATATGGAATCCGAGGGCAAAAGCCTCGGCAGCCATGGCGGCATCTCCTGAAAAACAGTGCAGAACGCCCTTGCGCACCGATCCCTCCCGAAGTATTGTCATGACTCGATCATGCGCATCACGATCATGAATGATAACCGGTTTATTCAGTTCAGCTGCAATCCGGAGAAACCGGCGAAAAACGTGTTCCTGAATGTCTCGTGGTGAGCGGTCTCGGTAGAAATCAAGTCCTATTTCCCCGATTGCAACAACCTTTTTGCTGGAGACAGCAAGACTCCTGATAATATCGTAACAGGTTTCGGTAACCCGTCCGGCGTCATGAGGATGGATACCAACGGCGGCATACAGATTTGAATGTTTTTCTGAAAGTTCGACTGATTCACGACTTGACTCGATGTCGGTGCCAACCACCAGAATGGCAGAAACACCGGCATCTTCGGCACGTTTCAGCATGTCGTCAAAGTCAGAAGTATAGTCCCGGGAATAAATATGAGCGTGACTATCAATGAGGATGGGCATTTTTTGCGACATTATTATCCCTTCAATTCCTCTTTAAGGCCTTCGATCACAGCTTTGACTTCGGCAATCATGTCTGCGGCCTGGGATGATGTCTCATGTCTCAGATAACTTTCAAAAAACCTGATCGCTTCGACCGTACGGTCCTGATCCATGCAGATGCCTCCCAGGGTAAGGTATGCCATACTGTAGGCAGGATCACACCGTACGGCTTCAAGGCAGGCATCCTCGGCTTCTTCAAGTTCCTCCAGATCATAGTACAGTTCGCCCAGATTAAAATGGGCCGCCGGATCTTCAGGATCAATTTCTACTCCTTTAGTGAATGCTCCTATAGCGCCATCGATGTCTCCCTGGCCATACAGAGCGTCACCAAGAGCATTAAGCGCAAAAACGTTGTCCGGTTCAAGTTCAAGCGCCTGTCGAAATGCACGGATAGCATCTTCGCATCGATCCTGGCTGTTATACACCAGGCCGATGCTTACGAGGGCATCAGCATCCTTCGGGTCTATCTCCAGGACTTTTTTGTAACAGGTAAGTGATTCTTTGTGATTGCCCGCCTCAAGGAGCATATCTCCCAGCGTCGTCAATGCATCGGCATCATCAGGTGCCAGTTTCAACCCTTCACGGTAGCGGGCAATGGCATCATCCAGGCATCCGTCTTCAGCTAATGCATCGCCAAGATAAAACCAGCTGTCCGGCAGATTCCTGTTACTGTTCCAATATCCTTCAAAGACGGAAATGGCTTTTTTGATCTCTCCTTTATCGAGAAGATCAAGTCCAGTTTGTACTGTTGCGTTCATTTCGGTTTCTCTCATGAATGGTTCTCCTCATTAAAATGACTGTTACCTCATTGACTGTATCATACCTTAATTCAATCAGCAAATGATGCAAAAATGCAACAATGAGTTTGAATCAGCTTCTATCTATGCTAGTATCGGCGCGTATAGACACGAAAGGAATATTGGCGGTATGAACACGAAGGTAACGAAAGAAGAACGAAAAAAAAGAATTCGCGAAGCGATTATTATCGTTCTTGCTGTAATTCTCATTGTTTTTCTTACCCGGGCGGAAATCAGTCTGACCCAACTGAGCGCAGGTGCCAAGTTGGGGAACAATATTGCCATTTTTGCCGTTATTAATATTGTCATTCTGCTCGTTATTCTCCTCGTATATCTGGTCAGTCGCAATGTGGTGAAGCTTTTTGTTGAAAGCCGGTCAAACCCCTTTGCAAAAAAACTGCGTACAAAACTGGTACTTTCATTCGTTGCCCTATCTCTTGTTCCTACCTTGCTGCTCTTTTTTGCCGCTGCCGGCTTTATCAACAACACCGTTCATAACTGGTTCAACACCCAGGTAGAAACGTCTTTAAGCGAGTCTCTTGAAGTAGCGCAAACGTACTACAAAAGTTCTGCGTCAAACTCACTTTATTACGGCAGGCAGATCAGTAATTTTATTAAAGATCAAAAACTGCTTAACGAGGCGAACCTCCCTCAACTCAAAAAACTTATCAACCAGAAACAGAATGAATACAATCTCGGTGTTGTTGAGGTTTATTCAGCGCAGCGCGAGGAGTTGGTACGGGCTTCAAACCCTGCTCTTCCCAAAGGTGAGTTCACCAATCCCTCCTCAGAAGATATTAAGCGGGGTCTGGCAGGAGAAGAACTGACAAGGATAAATCCGGCCGGAAAAGCCGATTTGATCCGGGGGATTGTGCCGGTTCGTTCGACCTGGAACGAGTCCGATATTGTCGGAGTCGTGGTTGTTAATTATTATGTGCCATATTCTCTTGTGAATAAAATGAGAGAGATCACAACGTCGTACCAGGAATTCCGTCAGCTCAAGATTCTGAAAAATCCTATCCGCACCGGGTACATTATCACACTTTTTTTAATTGCTATGGTGATTGTCTTTTTTGCGTACTGGATGGGTGTCTATCTGGCAAACAGTATGACCAAGCCGCTTCAGGAACTGGTCGACGCAACTCATGCGGTAGCGGGCGGCAACCTTGATGTCCGGATAGAGTCTTATTCAGCAGATGAAATCGGCATGCTTGTTCAATCATTCAATCTTATGACGGATGATTTGCGTACCAAACAGAATGCGCTGAATGTATCAAATCTCGAGCTGTTACATAGTAATCAGGAAATTGAGCGGCGCCAGCAGTACATGGAGATTGTGCTTCGAAACGTTGCAGCCGGTGTTATTTCAATAGATAGCGAAGGAATATTGCGTACCTTCAATACCTCCGCAGAACGGCTACTTGGATTACAAGCCGCACATGTAGTGGGAAAAAATTATCGCGATGTAATCATTGATAAACACCTTGAAATTGCCTCGGAATCTATCAAGGATTTGATGAGTTCGAAGCAGGGAACGATCAGTAAACAGGTTTTTCTTGATCTGCGTGGTTCTCGTATGGCCCTGCAGTTACATTTAACGCTTCTGCGTGCCGGAAACGGAGAAATACTGGGGATGGTTGCCGTGCTTGATGACCTGACCCAGATGATGCGGGCTCAACGTATGGCGGCATGGCGGGAGGTCGCCCGCAGGATAGCTCATGAAATTAAAAATCCGCTGACTCCGATTCAGCTTTCAGCACAACGCCTCAGAAAACGCTATCTTTCACGCTTCGACGACGATGAAAAAGTCTTTGATGAATGTACCGAAATGATCATTAAATCGGTCGATGATCTAAAAAATCTGGTCAACGAATTTTCTAATTTTGCTCGTATGCCCGCAATCCAACCGGAACCAAACGATCTTAACGGCTTGATACGCGAGACTTTGACCCTCTATCAGGAAGCGCATCGCGGTGTTCAATTCAAATTTACTATGGACACCAAAATGCCGACGTTGATGATTGATCGCGATCAAATCAAGCGTGTGCTGATCAATATTCTTGAAAATGCCGTTGCTGCCATGGCGGAGCATGGTATCGTTACTATCTCTACCTTATTTGATGATGTGCTGAAAATGGCGTCCATCAGCATTGCTGACGATGGACCGGGAATCTCGGCAGGTGATAAGCCACGGTTGTTTGAACCTTATTTTTCAACCAAAAAAAGCGGCACTGGCCTCGGGCTGTCCATTGTGAGTAGTATTGTGACAGATCATGGCGGCTTTGTTCGAATTCGCGACAATATTCCGCACGGAGCAATGTTCATTGTTGAATTACCTGCCGGGTAACATATATAGCAGCCAGGAGAGACGTTATGCACCACACAATTTTGATAATTGACGATGAAAAGGATATCAGAACAGCACTGACCGGAATCCTGGAAGATGAAGGGTATCAGGTTCTGAACGCGGAAAGCGGTGTTGAAGGTATTGAGTGTGCCCTGCAGGAACTTCCGGACCTTGTTCTGCTTGATATCTGGATGCCGGGTATGGATGGCCTGGAAGTTCTTGAAAGGCTTAAAAGACAGATTCCGCAGGTTACGGTCATTATGATTTCCGGCCATGGTACGATTGATACAGCGGTTCGTGCCACCAAGCTTGGAGCTTTTGATTTTATTGAGAAGCCGCTTTCGCTCGAAAAAGTTCTTATAAGTGTAGCCAACGCACTGCAATTGCAGGAATTACGGGTGCAAAATGCCGAACTCAAACGTTCGGCATCCGCTGATTCGGAGCTTATCGGAGAATCCTCCGGAATTTTATCTGTGCGAGAGCAGATCCGGCGAGTAGCTTCAATATCAGCTCCCGTACTGATAAACGGTGAAAGCGGTTCCGGAAAAGAATTGATTGCGTGCTCAATTCACTGCAGCAGTCCGAGACGGGAACGACCTTTTATAACCGTTCATTGTTCCGCAATTCCTGAAGAGCTTATTGAGAGTGAACTGTTCGGCCACGAAAAAAGTGCATTCATCGGCGCTCTTTCGCATAAGAAAGGTCGATTTGATCAGGCTGATGGGGGCACTCTATTATTGGATGAAATTGGTGAACTGCCGCTGAGCACCCAGATGAAGATTCTGCGATTTATTCAGGATGGCAGTTTTGAAAGAGTTGGGGGGAACCGTCGACTTACTGCCGACATTCGAATAATTGCAGCATCCTCCCGATCATTAGAGCCTGATTCTGCTGCAGGTGCGTTCAACCCGGATCTTTATTATCAACTGAGTACCATTCCATTTCGAGCTCCTGCGCTGCGTGATCGATTAGATGATATCGGGCCTTTGGTTCAGCATTTCGTTGCCCGGTTCTTTCGTCGCGAAGGGGGAGAAGCAAAAGCTTTCCTGCCGGAGGCACTCAACAAACTGCAGCGATATTCGTGGCCCGGCAATCTTCGGGAACTTAAAAACGTGGTGGAGAGGTTATTGATAATGGCTCCCGGACGCGTTATTTCAGCGGAGGATATTACTTCATTATCTGGAGAATCGACCGCGACGCTCCCGTCAATAGGTGGAGCTCTTTCCCGGTCGACCTTGCGTGATGCCCGGGAGGATTTTGAGCGTGAGTTCATAATTCACAAACTAGAGGAAAACGACTGGAATATTTCCCGCACTGCTGAACTTATTGAGTTGGAACGAAGCAATTTACATCGTAAAATTAAATGTTACGGAATTGAAGTGCGGAGATACATGTAATGCCGTCTGCCCTGCGAAACCTCTCCACCAGGCTGATTCTTTTTGTTATTGGTTTGATAGCCGTCTGCATGGTAATTTTTTTCTTCGGTTTTCGACGTGAATATCGGACTTTCTCGGACTCAAGCGCACTCCTCATATTACATGAAGCATATTCGGCTGTTCTCGAAAACTACGTTGAAAAACCGGATTCAAAAAAACTGGTAGTTAAAATGGTAGACGGTATGCTAGCCACACTCGATCCGCACAGCGCATACCTCCCTCCCGAACCGTATCACGAGATGGAAGTGAACATGTCGGGATCGTTTGGCGGTGTCGGAATTGAACTTGGTACAAAAGATGGCAAGCTTACGGTAATTGCCCCGATAGATGACACACCGGCGTCCAGGGCGGGAATTCAGGCCAATGATCATATCTGGAAGATCGACGAGACTTCGACAAACGGGATGAATATTGCAGCGGCAGTTAAGCGGATGCGGGGAGAGAAGGGGACTCGTGTAACCCTGGCTATCATGCGTGCTGAAAACGGAAAGCCGCTTGTTTTTAATCTTGTACGCGATACCATAAAGATGAAAAGCCTGAAGCCCGCGCTTCTTGATTCAGGGTATGGGCTCATCAGAATTTCTCAGTTTCAGGCACGCACTGGAGATGAATTCAAAGTGGCGTTAAAAGAGCTTCATGCAAAATCAGGTGGAACGTTGAAGGGTTTGATTCTGGATTTGCGTTATAATCCGGGGGGGTTGATTAACTCATGCGTCGAAGTTGCCAACTGTTTTATCGGCGATGATATCAACAAAACAGTGATTGTCAGCACCAGAGGACGAACTTCTGACGCAAACCGGGTCTATAATGCTACGTTGGGAATCAAGGAACCACGATATCCAATTATTGTGCTTATCAACGGCGGTAGTGCCAGTGCCTCGGAAATAGTTGCCGGCGCATTGCAGGATCACAAGCGGGCACTCATCATGGGAACTCAGAGTTTCGGTAAAGGCTCGGTACAGGCAATCATCCCAATGAAAGGTGATGCTGCCCTCAAGCTGACTACTGCGCGCTACTATACTCCCAGCGGACGCTCAATACAGGCCAGAGGCATTGTCCCGGATGTGGAGGTGCCTAACATTACACCGCTGCCGGCAAAAGAAAAGCAAAAGGAGACCAAGGAGAAAGATCTGGAAAAAAGTCTTGCGTCAGACGGCCCGCCGGAATCGGTACAACCCGTGAGTCAAGAGTTGCCTCATGGAGCAGCAGCCAAAAATATCGACCTGCAGAAAGATTATCAACTCAGACGGGCATTTGAATTATTGCAATCGATCAGTATGTTGAAGGAAAAAGGGCTTTGATTATTTGGGATAAACCCTGTTCAGGTCAACCCACGGTTTCTGAACAGCCTCATCAAAAGAACCCCAAGGATCGAAAGGCAGAGTCCCACACAAAGGAGCAGGTAGCCGATTGCCCGCCCTTCACCCCAGTTCCATAGATTCTTGTTTTTCATGAAATATATTAAGGTAAAACCGCCAAAAGTGCCGATGCCTCCGATAATGTAGGCTGCAAAGGCAATAACCGCCAGGCCGACTCCCTGTTTTTTAGCCATGAGATACCTCAATCATACAATAGTTCCCGCAGTTTTGCTCCTATATCGTTCTCCCGCATCATTGCTTCACCGATCAGAAAAGCTCCGGCTCCTTCAGCATGGAGCCGGACAATATCAGCACGATTATTTATGCCGCTTTCAGTCACCAATAGACAATCAGCCGGCATCATGAGGGCCAGGCGGCCGGTAGTGCTGAGATCTGTTTTAAATGTCCTCAAATTACGGTTGTTTACGCCAATCAGAGTGCACCCGGTTTTCAGTGCCTTCTCCATCTCCGCTTCGTCGTGAACTTCAAGGAGCACATCAAGATTAATTTCTTTTGCAACAGCATGGAATTCACGTAACTGATCCAGATCAAGCATGGCGGCAATCAGCAGAATTGCGTCAGCTCCGGCTGCTCGGGCCTCATAAATCTGGTACGGATCGCATATGAAGTCTTTGCGCAGCAACGGTAATGATACTGCTTCTCGAATCAGTGCCAGATAGCGGAGGTGCCCAAGAAAAAACTGTTCGTCGGTCAGCACCGACAGGCAGGTGGCGCCATTGTCCTGGTATGTTACAGCAATTTCCAGTGGATCGAAATTTTCACGGATGACTCCTTTACTGGGAGAACCCTTTTTAACTTCGGCGATGATAGTTGTCCAGTCGGAGGATACCGCTTCACGAAGATGTCGTTCAAAGCCGCGCGGCACATCCTCCAGATCACTGATGCGGCTCTTCAATTCACCTATTGGTGCTGCTGCTTTGGCAGTTTTAACTTCTTCCTGTTTATGGACGACGATTTTTTTCAGGATATCCGGGGTTTCTGTTACCATTGAGATTCTATTCCTCTCTCAGTTTCCATTCGTTAAAGCAGCTAATTTATATACCTGCTGAAGCGCCCGGCCTGAGTCGATAGCTTCTGCGGCCAGGGTTATTCCGTCTCCTGGCGTAGTTGCCCTGCCAGCAGCTACGAGTGCGTAGGCGGCGTTCAGCAGTACTATATCTCTTCGCGGTCCCAGTTCTCCGGAAAGTATTGCGGTAACAATTGCAGCGTTATCTGCGGCATCACCACCCTTAAGTGCAGACATATCGCATCGACTAAAACCTAACTGCTCAGGTGTAACCCGACTCATCATGACACCGGCTGGAGTAACTTCAGCCATTAAAGTTTCACCTGTCAGGGTCATTTCATCCATACCATCTGAACCATGAACAACGAAGCCGTGTCTGCAGCCCAGTTTATGAAGTACGCCGGCAAGTTTCTCAACCAGGTCGGCACGATAGACTCCCATTACCTGACAGTCTGCTCCGGCAGGGTTGGTCAGTGGACCGAGGATGTTGAATATTGTACGAATTCCGATCTCCCGGCGCGGCCCGATAGCGTATTTCATGGCGCCGTGCAGGGCAGGAGCGAAGAGGAAGCCGATTCCGATCCGGTCTATGCAGTTTTCGACTGTTTCCGGAGTGACATCCAGATTGATGCCCAGTTTTTCCAGTACATCTGCGCTGCCGCAGGCAGAGGAGACCGAGCGGTTTCCATGCTTGGCAACCTTGACATCACAGGCCGAAACTACAAAAGATACAGTAGTTGAGATGTTAAAGGTATTGGTGCCGTCACCACCGGTGCCGACGACGTCCAGTATTGTCTCCCGATCGAGGTTGATGTCATCCCGATCGATGTCCAATACTCCTTTGCCGACCCGAATCGGTGTCGCACGTTCGCGCATGACACGGGCTGCACCGGTGATCTCTTCGATCGTTTCGCCCTTCATACGCAGAGCGGTGATGAGAGCACCGATCTGTGCCGGAGTACACTCGCCGGACATGATCTGATTCATGACCTCAATCATTTCCCCTTCGGTCAGGTCCTCATATTCGATAACTTTAGCGATGGCCTTTTTAATCATCTCTGTGTCTCCATACGAAAAAAGGGGATGTTGCCATCCCCTCACGGTTGTTATCTTATACCAATTCTAAATCAAGGCGCTATCTTCGTTGGCTCGTCTTCGGCTCCTCAACATACTGGTTGTATGCCTTCGTCGCCTCAATCCTCGTCGCCTTGATTTCACTCTTGATTTAGAATCGGAATTAGCAGGGGGGTTATACCCCTTCTTTGATCTTTCGGATTGCTTCCCGAATCAGAGCATCGGCAAGGTCAGGAACTATCTCCCAGACAATTCGCTCGATAACTTCCTTTGATGCACCAATCAGAGCGTCTCTGAGCTGCTCCTCAGTCAGTGCAGCCGCAGCCGGAACGGATGGTGCAACAAAGGCCATTGCATGCGGCGCAGGTTCAACAGGGGCTGAGAAGGCTGGTACCGGATCGGACAGCGGCTCAAATGGCATAATCGGGGCAGCCGGAGTCTCAATGGTCTCCACAAAATCGGCAAATGCAGGAGCAGGGGTGGTAAATTCAGGCTCGGGAGGGGAAAAAAACTCTGCGGAAACGGGAGCAAAAGACTGGTCTGCCGGAACCGTTGCAGCATCCTCGAAAGCAACATCACCAAAAGAAGAATCCTGTGGTGACTCTGATTGCTCATCAAACGTTGTCCGGGTTTGGTCTGCAGTAATTTCTTCCTCGAATTCAAAAGTGTTTTCCTCAACAGGGATCCATTGAGAACCGGTATGTTGTGGGGATGTGTGATCAGTTGCGGAATTCTGAATGAGTTGTGCATCATCCTCTTCAGAAACAATTGCAAATACATCGGGTTCAAATCCTTCAGGTTCATTCTCTTCTGCAGAAGGGGCGGCATCCAACGGAACTTCGGTTGATTCGACAGTCGGCTCTACAAAAGGAGTAAAGGCAGCCCAGATATCAGCTGAAGCTGACGGTTGAAGAGCATCCGGTTGTAGAGTGGTTTCAGGGGTTGCAATCTCATGTACGGGTGAAGCCTCCTCAGGTATTGGCAGTTCGGAGTCTGGTGCAGAAAGCGGAGCCTGTTGTGCAACTTTGGCTCTTGAATTGCCAAGTTCCAGAAGTTCTTTGACTTTGGTGATGATTTGCTGCGACTCAAACGGCTTGGAAATAAAATCATCCGCGCCGCATTTTTTTGCTTTTTCCTCGTCAAAAGGCTCAAAGGAGCCGGTCAGAATCAAAATCGGCTTGGCAGCCAGCGACGGAGTTGATCGCACTGCTTCAGCAACTTCGTAACCACTCATTCCGGGCATCAGAGCATCGATCAGTAAAATATCAGGAATGATTTCAAGGGCCTTATCGACTGCGGCTTTTCCGTTATCAACGACAGTCAGGGAGTACTCGTCTCCTCCGAAAATTATGCCGATTACTTTTTGAATAGTAATACTGTCATCGGCGACCAGCACTTTAATGCTCATCGATTCCTCCCTTGCTGTGTTGATTCGCAAGAATATTAATACGGGAAACAACTAACACAGGTGCAATATCGTGTCAAGGTATTAGCGTTTCAGGGAATTTTCATAACGTCAGTGATCTCGGCGGCAATTCTCGGAGTCGAAAATATCGAAACTGCCAGGCTTGAAATATCACTCCGAAGTTGGCTAAACTGACGTACGTGCTCGTAATCAAGTCGTACGGTCAAAAGAATCACGTACAAATCCTGTTCGGGGTCTATCCATATTGAGGCACCACTGTATCCGGTGTGACCGAATGACGTGTCAGAGAAATAGTTTCCGCGAGGTGAAGAAAACGGTGAGTTAATATCCCAACCAAGACCTCTGATGATTTTGCCGCCGTTGTAAAAGTAGGGCGATGTCATCTGGGTTATAACCCGCTCTTTGAAAATTTGTACGTCGTTAAAAAACCCCTTGTTTAGAATCATTGCCGCAAATTTGCTTAAATCATTGGTAGAGCTGAATAAACCAGCGTGTCCGGCGACGCCGCCGAATCGTCGAGCATTGACATCCTGAACAACTCCGGCTTTAAGTTCTTTATTCAGCCCTGTTGTTGGTGCGATTACAGATAATTCCGCCAGTGGTAGAAAAACCGTTTCTTTCATATCGAGAGGAGAGTATAAAAATTCAGCGCAAAATTTGTCCAGAGACATTTTACTGGCACGGCTTACCAGTTCTCCAAGTAGTATGAAGTTGATGTCGGCATATCGAAAACGATTTCCCGGCAATGTGCCGTTATTTTGTTTAATTGCTTTTTCTATAAGGCTTCTGAGGGGGTCGTCATTTGTAATTTCAACATCTTCCAGTCCGGATGTGTGAGTTAATAAATTGAGAATAGAAATCTCGTCACGATCTGACTCTTCAAATTCAGGAAACCAGCGTGTTAAAGGGTCTAACAATGAAATATTTCCTTGTTCAAGCAGTTTCATGATGGCAGGTGCGGTAGCAATCACCTTGGTGAGTGATGCGGTATCAAACAGAGTCTGCTCGGTAAGGAGTGGGGCGGCAGATTCCGGATACAGACGTCCCTGAGCCGTGCTGTACAATGGTCCGGCATGGTTGCCGACAGCAACTACTCCGCCGGAAATAAGCCCACGCCTGATTGCGTTTTCGAGCATTACGTCGATTGATACAGCCCGGCCAACATCCATCAGGTCATCAGCAATTGAAAAGTTGATAAATAACAGAAGGAGTGCGGTGGTCAGAATAAGTATACGAAAGATTTTCACGGGTTCTCTCAGGCTGTTGAGCTTCAAAACAAAAGACCCCCGCACGCGGGGGTCTTGGTGTGGTTACATCCCGGCAAAAAAAATCAGGAACGGTAGTCGGCGTTGATACTGATGTATTCGTGTGTCAGGTCGGAAGTGTATACCGTGGCAGTACCAACGCCTACTCCAAGACCAACTGAAACGGTAAATTCTTTCTGTTTGAGAATTTCAGTGCCGCGGGTTTCGGCATCGTCACCGGAAAAGATACCGTTTTTGGCCATACAAACGTTATCAAAGCTGAGTGAAAGTAAAGTTTGATCAACCTCGGCTCCGGAATAACCGACTGCAGCAAAAATCCGGCCCCAATTGGCATCCTGACCGAAAAAAGCTGTCTTTACCAGGCTGGAGTTGGCAATAGCCATTGCTGCCCGTTTTGCATCTGAATCATCTTTTGCACCACTGACCAGTATTTTTACAAATTTTGTGGCACCCTCGCCATCTTTTACTATCTGTTTGGCAAGTGAAAGTAATACATCATTCAAAATATCCGCAAAAACGACCCCTTCGGAAGTTCCTGCCGTAATAACCGGATTCTCTGACATACCGTTAGCCATAATCAGGCAGGTGTCATTGGTAGACATATCTCCATCAACAGTGATGGCATTAAAAGATCTGTCGACTGCATCCCGGAAAGTCTTCTGCAGAAATGACGGCTCTACGGCGGCATCGGTAATAATGAACGAGAGCATTGTTGCCATATTGGGCATTATCATACCGGCCCCTTTGGCTACGCCGGCAACGGTGTAGGTTACTCCTCCTGATTCACCGCAGCCGGTTGCCGTTTTCGGGAAGGTGTCGGTCGTCATGATGGCACGGGCAATGTCGTTGAAAGTTCCGGAGCCAAGGCCGTTAACGAGGCCGGGGATACAAGACCTGATCCGTTCCATTGGCATCTGCACACCAATCACGCCGGTAGAGCAGACCTGTATGGACGCAGCATCGATGCCGAGAGCAGCAGCAACCAGTTCTGTGGTCTCTTTCGCAACCTGTATACCCGGTTCTCCGGTACAGGCATTGGCGTTACCACTGTTAACAATGAGTGCCTGGGCGATTCCACTCGCAATATTCTCGCAGGACACCAGGACCGGAGCAGCTTTCACGGAACTGGTGGTAAACACGGCTGAAGCGGTCGCGGGAACATCGGAATAGATGAGCGCAAGGTCTTTTCGCCCCGGTTTTTTAATTGCAGCTTCTATGGTTGAAAAACGAAAACCTTTAACGTTCATAATCATTTTCCGCAGCACTTTTTATATTTTTTACCGCTACCGCACGGGCAGGCATCGTTGCGTCCGGCAACTTTCTGGCTTTTGGCCGGTTCGTGGGGTCGTTCTTCGCCGCCGCCCAGATTAAAAACCAGCTTCTTGTTCTGCATTTCCTCTTCCATCTCTTCTATCTCTTCACCATCGCGATCCAGCTTAACCCAAAAAACTCGTTCAATAACCTCTTCCCGAATGCGAACCATGAGTTCCATGAAAAAGTTATACGCCTCTTTTTTATATTCCTGTTTGGGGTCCTTCTGTCCATATCCCCGCAGACCAATTCCTTCCTTGAGGTGATCGATATTCAGGAGGTGATCTTTCCAGTGTGAATCAATGGCCTGAAGCATCATTACCTTGATAAGGTGATCGGTGAGGTCGTCCCCAAATTCATCCACCCGTGCTTTAAACACGTTGTGGGCCTGTTCACTGAGAGTATCCTGAAAACTTGCGGGTGACAGGCGGCCGATCATCTCTCCCGGCAGGTCAAGCTGAAGATTGAAACATTTGTAAACGGTGTCACCAATACTCTGCCAATCCCATTCATGAGCTGAAACCTTGTCAATGGCGTACGCAGCGACAATATCTTCAACCGTTTCGTCAAGCATTTCCAGAAAGCTGCTCCGGAGATCCTGCCCGCTGAGTATCTCCCGGCGCTGGCTGTAGATAACTTCGCGCTGTTTATTCATGACATCATCATATTCGATGAGATGCTTTCGGATGTCAAAGTTGTGAGCCTCTACTTTTTTCTGGGCATTTTCAATTGATCGCGAGATCATGCCATGAGTAATTGCCTCACCCTCCTCAATTTTGAGAAGATCCATTATTTTGGAGACCCGCTCCGACCCGAAAATGCGCAGCAAGTCATCTTCCAGAGAGAGGTAGAATTTCGATGAGCCGGGGTCACCCTGGCGACCGGAACGGCCACGCAACTGGTTGTCTATGCGGCGTGATTCATGCCGCTCTGTGCCGAGGATATGAAGACCTCCCAGCTTGACTACCTCATC
This sequence comes from Geobacter sp., assembly GCA_009885845.1. Classification (GTDB taxonomy): domain Bacteria; phylum Desulfobacterota; class Desulfuromonadia; order Geobacterales; family Pseudopelobacteraceae; genus JACRCG01. The sequence goes on along the minus strand of VFJW01000019.1, from coordinate 16,909 downwards.
ATGCTCGGCGAGGCACTCAGCTTTATACGTGGCAAGCAGAGCATCATACTGTTCATCGGTCGCTTCCGGATTTGCCCTTCGCCACTGTTTTGCCAGAGCATCCGGATTACCTCCCAGCACGATGTCGGTACCACGACCGGCCATATTGGTGGCGATCATGATTGCACCCTTGCGGCCTGCCTGTGCAACGATTTCCGCTTCACGCTCATGCTGCTTGGCATTCAGTACGCTGTGCGGTACCCCCTGGCGTTTCAACAGTTCCGACAGTACTTCCGATTTTTCGATCGAGATCGTACCGACCAGGCATGGCTGACCGGCAGCATAATGCTCTTTGATATCCTCAATAACCGCTTTGAATTTTTCCATTTCAGTTTTGTAGATAACATCGGGAAAATCAGGGCGTACGAGCGGTCGGTTGGTCGGAATCACCGATACATCAAGTTTGTAGATTTTATGAAATTCCTCCGCTTCGGTATCGGCAGTACCGGTCATTCCGGACAGCTTGCTGTACATGCGGAAAAAGTTCTGAAAGGTGATCGTCGCCAGCGTCTGATTCTCGTTTTCAATCTTGACACCTTCTTTCGCCTCTATTGCCTGGTGCAGCCCGTCAGACCAGCGGCGACCGGGCATGAGCCGTCCGGTAAACTCATCAACAATCAGGACTTCGTTGTCTTTGACCACATAATCGACATCGAGTTTGTACATGGCGTGGGCGCGCAGAGCCTGATTGACATGATGAAGAATTTCAATGTTGCGGGGGTCATAGAGGTTATCAACTTTCAAGAGTTTTTCTACTTTCAGAACACCCTGTTCGGTCAACGCCGCACTTTTAGCCTTCTCATCAATGGTAAAATCACCGGTGTACTGTTTCCGTTTGCCGGAGAGGGTGTTTGCCTCGACTTCAAGAACTTCACCTTTTTCCAGTTTTGGAATAATAGCGTTAATTACGTAGTATTTGTCGGTGGAGTCTTCGGTTGGACCGGAGATAATCAGCGGAGTACGGGCCTCGTCAATCAGGATTGAGTCTACTTCGTCAACAATAGCATGATTAAAACCGCGCTGGACGTAATCCTCAAGACTGAACTTCATGTTGTCCCGCAAATAATCGAAGCCGAATTCGTTGTTGGTTCCGTAGGTAATGTCTGCGGCGTAGTTAATTCGGCGTTGGTCATCTTCAATGCCATGAACGATGATGCCTACCGAAAGGCCAAGAAAGCTGTATAAACGCCCCATCCATTCTGAGTCACGTTTTGCCAGATAATCATTGACGGTAACTACGTGAACACCTTTGCCTGATATGGCATTGAGGTAAGCGGGGAGGGTGGCTACCAGAGTTTTCCCTTCGCCGGTTTTCATTTCAGCAATTTTCCCTGAATGAAGCACCATACCGCCAATCAACTGAACGTCAAAATGGCGCATCCCGAGTACTCTTTTTCCTGCTTCGCGGCATACGGCAAATGCTTCAGGAAGAAGCATGTCGAGGGTTTCCCCTTTTATATATCGTTCCTTGAACTCTCCGGTTTTGTTAGCAAGCTGTTCATCTGAAAGTGCAGCTATTGAAGTCTCAAGGGCATTTATCGATTCAACTATCGGCCACATTTTTTTAAGCTCGCGGTCGTTTTTGCTGCCGATAAATTTCTTTATAAGGGAACTGAACATGTGATTATCTCCCGAAGTCGAATAAAAAGTAAAAAACAGCTTTGAATAATAACATAAATCGTCTTATTTTGCCATACGTCTGAAAGTCTGGAATAGTTATGACAGATTAAACGTTAAAGCGGAAATGCATGACGTCGCCATCTTTGACGACGTACTCTTTACCTTCAAGGCGCATTACCCCTTTTTCTTTAGCTCCGGATTCTCCGCCGCAGGCGATGTAATCGTTGAAACCGATTACCTCGGCACGGATAAACCCTTTTTCAAAGTCAGTATGGATGACACCCGCAGCCTGGGGCGCTTTGGTATTGGCAACAATTGTCCAGGCACGTACCTCTTTGACACCGGCGGTAAAGTAGGTAATAAGGCCCAATAGTGCGTATCCGTTTCGAATGAGACGGTCAAGACCGGCCTCTTCCAGGCCCATGTCGTCCAGAAAAGCCTTTTTCTCCGAACCGTCAAGTTCGGCGATTTCAGCCTCAAGCTTGCCGCAGATCACCACAACACCTGCACCTTCCCGAACGGCGATATTCCTGACCGTGGTAACGTTTGGGTGGTTCCCCTCCAGATCGTCTTCGGCGACATTGGCAACATACAGCACCGGTTTGTCGGTCAGCAGATGCAGGTCACGCATCCAGACTTTTTCGTCTTCATTCTGGGCAATCCCCTGAAGCTTTTTGACCTGTTCGAGGAGAGCCTGAACCCGCAGATAGAACTCAACCTCCTCCTTCGCCTTCTTGTCACCGCTGCGGGCCATTTTTTCTGCTCGTTGCAGTTTTTTTTCAATTGTGTCGAGATCAGCGAGGGCAAGTTCGGTATTGATGATCTCAATGTCATCAGCCGGAGAAACCCGGCCGCTTACATGGACTATGTTGTCGTCATCAAAACAGCGGACGACGTGAACGATCGCATCGACGCTGCGGATATGACCTAAAAACTGGTTGCCGAGACCTTCCCCCTGGCTGGCCCCCTTGACAAGACCGGCGATATCGACAAATTCGATGGTCGTCGGCTGCATTTTTTGGGGGTTGACAATGATCGCCAACTGATCCATTCGGGGGTCAGGTACCTGAACGATGCCGACATTCGGTTCAATAGTACAAAACGGATAATTTGCAGATTCGGCACCTGCAGAAGTGAGAGCGTTAAAGATGGTGGATTTGCCAACGTTCGGCAGACCGACTATTCCGCAGTTAAAACCCATAGATGCTATCCTTCCAGAAAGTTCCTGTTATTAAAAAGACTCATAGACTTAAGGAGTCCTTCTTTAAGCATTACTTCAAGCATTTGCATTCCACCGTCACACACCAGAGGAAGGTTTTCCATCTGTTCGGGCGTGAATTTACCCAGAACATGTCCTGTTGAGTCCCCATGCAGTGATTTCCCGATACCAATGCGGAGGCGGGGAAAATCACCTTTGCCCAGATGTTCCATTATAGAACGCAGACCGTTGTGTCCACCATGGCCGCCACCCTGCTTGAAACGAACAGTGCCGTAGGGGAGATCAAGTTCATCATGGATGACGATCAGGTTTGAAATCGGCAGTTTATAAAACTGGAGAGCCTGCATGATTGAGACCCCCGACAGATTCATGAAAGTCTGTGGTTTTAGCAGAATCAGGCGGCATCCGGCAAAATTCACTTCTCCCGAAAGTGCCGAAAATGATTTTCGGGTTATTGCTATACGTTCCCGATCAGCGAAGCGATCCAAAAAAAGAAAACCCGCGTTATGGCGGGTCCATTGATAGGTGGGGCCGGGATTGCCCAGCCCCGCAACTATATAGGTGCTCATGCTCAATGAAAGGTCAGTTACGCTGCTGCAGGAGCATCTTCCTTGGCTCTGCCAAGAACGCTGACAACAGGGATTTTTGCCTGGTCAAGAATAACGATACCGACAGGCAGGATAATGTCGCTGACATGAATCGAGTGGGCAATTTTAAGCTCAGATACATCGATGCAAATATTGTCCGGGATATGTGCCGGGAGGCATTCGATATGCAGTTCATGATGAGCAAGATCGAGAAGACCTCCTTCTTTTACGCCGATAGCAGTGCCTTTCAATACAACAGGAACCGTGATCCGGAGTTTCTCGTTCGGATTGATTCGATGAAGATCAACATGCTTGAAGGTGCGCTTGATCGCATCACGTTGAATATCAGCAACGATAGCAATGCACTGGTCGAGGCTGCCTCCGCCAATCAAAGTGATCAGGTTGTTTTGTCCGCCTGCCCCGGAAATCGCATCCTGTAGATCACGGCTTTTAATGCTGACGGTAACCGGGTCAAGACCCTTGCCATACACAACTCCAGGTATCATATCTGCCATACGGAGTCTACGACTTACGCCGGTACCGGTTTTGGTGCGCAGTTCAATATTCATTTGTTTCTGTTGCATACGTTCCTCCACGTGTAGTGACGGGTCGATCCCGTCCTATGCTTAATTCAAAATTGATATTCTATACAAAAAGCGAACTGACTGACTCATCCTCATGGATGCGCCTGATCGCTTCTGCCAACAGATCTGCCACAGAAAGCATTCTTATTTTTGTTGTAATTACATCTCCGTAGTTACCGGGAATAGTATCGGTTAAAACAACCTCTTCGATATCCGATGCATTGATCCGCTCGATTGCAGGACCCGAAAGTACTCCGTGTGTGGCGCAGGCATAGATGGCTTTGGCGCCGTTTGCTTTTAATGCCTTGGCCGCCTGAGTCAGGGTGCCGGCCGTGTCAATCATGTCATCAAGGATAATGGCAATTTTATCTCTAACATCGCCGATCAGGTGCATAACTTCCGCTACATTAGGACCGGTGCGGCGCTTGTCAATAACAGCAAGCGAATATTCAAGGCGTTTTGCAAACGCTCTGGCTCTTTCTGTACCGCCGGCGTCAGGAGAAACCATGACCACCTGTTCTCCGCTGAAACGGTCTTTAAGATAATTGAGAATAACCGGTGCGGCATACAGATTGTCCACCGGAATATTGAAAAAACCCTGAATCTGTCCGGCATGGAGATCAATGGTCACAACCCTGTTGACTCCTGCCGTTGTGATAAGGTCAGCAACAAGTTTGGCGGTGATCGGAGTCCGCGGCGCGGCCTTGCGATCCTGACGGGCGTAGCCGTAATAAGGAATAACCGCGGTTATCGTCGCAGCTGAAGCACGTTTCAGAGCATCGGTTATAACCAGCAGTTCCATCAGGTTGTCATTAGTTGGAGCACAGGTCGATTGGACGATATACACGTCACGGCCACGGACATTTTCGCCGATTTCGACCATAACCTCACCATCGGAGAAGCGTCGAACTCTGGCCGAACCAAGTGGAACGCCGAGGCTGTCACATATTTTTTGAGCCAGATCCGGATTTGAATTGCCGGAAAATATCTTTATTTTTTCATACATGGTGAGTAATCACCTTTCGCAATAGCACTGGCGTGAAATTTACAGGCAAAAGAAATAGAAGCTATACTAAAATATTTACCAAAATGCAACCTCTTTCGAAGTTACGGGATCGTAATTAATAGTTGTTTTTGTCATGTTTTCAGAAGGATTCCTTCCTTCAGTGCAAATTCAAAGAACTCATCAGCTTCCTCATGAGTGAGACCGGCTTCTGATACGCTTAGTCCGCCGTCCCCATCCCGTATCTGTTCCAACAGTGTGATGTAGGGATCTGCCAAAGATTCGGTGCACACTGTCCCGCCATTATTATAGATAACTGCTGCCGACACGGCTGGTGAGAGATGTTCGTACATCCAGGCGATACGTGGTTCTCCACATTCGAGAAGTTCTTCAATTTCGTACGAAAAATGAACTATTCTGGCAGATGAAGCAAGCCTGAAACATATATTTCCCAGGTTGTATGACATCTGTGAATTTTCGCCTGGTTCCGGTGGGGGATCGAGAAGTACGGAAGCATAGAAATAATGATAATTAACGATATCGAGCACAAGAGGCAGAAATCGCTTTGTTTTTTTGCTGTTGAGGAGCTCCTTCAAAAACTGCTGCTGAAGGAGCAAGATGTCAGTATCACTAAAGTCTGTCTCTTGAGAGTCATGGCCCTGGTGTTCAATCAGCCAGATACTGAATTTTTGTAAAAATACTGATGGTTTCAAGCCTAACAGGGCAATCACGGCATTAAACCATGCGACCGCTTTACCGCGGGTGTAAAAAATGTCACATGCAGCAGCCAGTCCGGCAGCAGTTGCCATGTCTGCCGAATTGAAACTGTTAGAAGCTACAAGAACATAGGGAGGCAAGGCATCCCATGTTAAATTCAAGGCGTAACCGCGAGAGGCCAGACGCGTTCCCGGTAACACCGCCAGCGGAAAAATATCAAGATGATTCGGATAGAGAGACAGAGCATAGTCCAGAGATCCGCGGAACCCTTCCAGAGTGTCGCCCGGCAGTCCATACATCAGATCGAAGCCGAAAATAGCACCACTTTCATTCAACAGTCCGACCTTGGTAGTAAAATCAGCTTTGTTAAAAGTTCGCCCTACCAGTTTCAGTACCTCCGGGTCGGCGCTTTGCAGTCCGATCTGCAATGAACATGCAATTCTGGTAAAGAGCTGTGCCATTTCACGATCAATAAATTCATTACGAACCTCAAAATGAAAATGAATGTCAGGCGCATTTTTCTCAATCATCCGGAGAATTTTTTTCGCACGCTTTGGATTCAGGTTGAAGGTTGAATCAAGCACAAAAATCTGCCTGACGCCTGTCGCGGCGAAAAGCCGTAATTCCTCTTCCAGTCGTTCCAGAGAAAAATGGCGGACGCCATGAATTCCTCGTGCATCAAAACAGAAGTCACACGTGAAACTGCAGCCCCGTGATAATTGCCAGAGAATACCGGTGAATGCGTGAGTGTCAAGCACCCCCGTCAGGTACGGAGAAGGAATTGAATCCAGGTTTGGTAACGGGGGAGGGGGAGGGGGATTGCCATGGCCGGGGAGCAGTACTCCGGCGATTTCAGAATAATCTCCGTCATCTTTGAGAACCTGGCAGAGTGATAAAAAGGGGACCTCTCCTTCGCCGGTTATAACGAAGTCGAAGTTCCCCCTGCTCAAAATTGATTCGGGATCAGCGGTAACTTCCGGACCTCCACAAAAAAGTATGATGTCAGGATGTTTCCGTCGCAATTCGTCTGCAAGTGCACAGATGAAAGTACGATTCCAGAGGTACATTGAAAAACCAACAGCAACAGGCAGTGGCTCAACCAGCTTCGCAGTGCATTCTGCTACCTCATCTCCGAGAAAAAAATCAACCAGACTGACAGCAACGGCGCTCTCAAGCGCATACGCCTTAAGGAAAGCGTTTGCCAGTGGAATTGATTGTGGAGAAGGGCATGCATGAATAGAAACAAGGTTGATCAACATGCCTCTTCGCCTCAAACTGCAGGTTTTTCCTGCGGCGGACGTCCCTTTTTCGACGGGAGCCTGTTGAACGTAAGCATCGTTTGAGCAACGCACCCTCCGCTGCATTGCTTCCTGCGAAGATACGCACAATCCATGCATTCAGGCATGCAGCCGAATTGTTTATAGGGCAGAAGTTGATTGGTATAGTAATCACTTAGTTCTTTAACGGTATCAAACTGGTCCAGACGGGTATTGAGCACTTCCGACAACGGGAAACAACTCCAGACATCAAGGTTTGGCCCAATATCCATTACGGGAGTACATATACTGTCAAATCCCCTCGATGAGGTTATAATACCGCCCAGTTCTTCTTCAGAAAACATGCACATGGTCATTCCGCAGTCAAAACCTATCATAATATCATGCTCAATAAGGTTTCTGGCCATAGCAAGAATTGCTGTTCCGATGGTCTTGTAATTACTCACCGGCAGAAATTCATTTGATACGCCGACAATAGGCTGGGCAATACCTACCCGGATCTGCTTGCCGAGATTATGTCTTTTTATCGTGTCAATAAGGTATTCATACTGGATGTCTTCCGAAGTCACCGTAATGCCCAATCCCGCTTTGTGACCGACCTTGCTTAAAAAATACTCGACATCCTCCTTTTGTGCTTCGGTAAGAGTGGCTTGCGGTGACACATTGCACAGTGCGGAAAACTGTTCATGAGTAAGCCCCCCCAGATAGTCGGCTATTTCGTGTGTCATCATGCCATTGGTAAAAATGTGCACATGAAAATTACGTTCCAATGCCTCTTTAACAATCTCGACGAATTCGGGATGTTGTGACGGTTCTCCTCCGAGGAGGCGCAGATTTTTATCATTTGAGCGATCAAGAAAATCCATGACATAGCGAATATTCTCTCTCGACATATGAATGGTCGAACCTTCCTGAGCGCCATCGCCGAGGCGCTGACGGGCAAAACAGAAGGTACAGGCACGATAACAGACATTGGTAATCAGGATATTTGGCATTACTTCTCCTTAGATGAGCCGTGGGGCAGTTGAATTATTGTACATGGAATACCAGGTTCCGATGGTTAAAATATTAAAAAGCATATGCGCAAGCTTAGGCTGCTCCCGTAAATCATGCTGTACCATCTGATCAATTTTTTGAACATCAAACATCCCGGTAGCAGCTAATGCGTCCCTGTCAATTACATTGTCCCATTCATTGCGAAGCCAGTCTCCGTATGGCACGGTACCGCCAAAACCGAGTTTAACACCAAACCGTGCAGAATCGGGCAAACGTTTGGCCATGGCTTCCCGCAAGATCATTTTCCCGAATTGTTCATTTCCCCGCTGTCCGACTTTCCATGCGGGTGGAATTGAAGCGGCTAATTCCATCATTCGAACATCAAGGAACGGGGATCTTACTTCAAGTGAGCTCGCCATCGCACACGCATCGCTATGGTCAACCAGGCTGTATTGACATGTCAAATTCAGCATTTGATACACCGTCGCATTAAAAAGCAAGCCGGTATCTGCTTCAATGTAACGATCAACCATTAGTTGTTCCGGGTTATGCCGGGATGTCAGTTCAGTCATCTGCGGAGTATAAGCGGAAGACGCAAAACTCCTGCCTCGAGTAAGATACCTGTCAGCATACAGTAATTGAGGGCCTCTGGCATCAATTTCGCGCATTCTGGATGCAAAGTCCATAAGACCTGACTGTGATGAAGAGTGAGTTCCCTGATCTCCCAATATTTCACGTAAAGCAGCCCAGTGAACTCTGCTCCGGTCAATTTCTTCCATTACATTCAGGTCATATCCGCCAAACATTTCATCAGCGCCATTACCTGAAAGTATTACGGTAACCTGTTTGCTTGCCATGTTGGCAAGACGATAGTAATCGAGCGCTACCATTGTCCCTGTTGGTTCTCCGTGCGTCGCGACAAAATCACGGATGTTATGAAGGATATCCGGCCTCATACTCAGATTGTTATGTTTTGTGCCATAACGAGAAGCTACCTCCGCTGCTGCAGCACTCTCTTTTTCATCCTCCGGACCGGGATGGCTGATTCTGAAGGTCGGGAATCCTGATAACACGTTTGCAAGTGATGCAGTGACAGAACTTGAATCAAGACCTCCCGACAGGAACGTCCCGACTGGAACATCACAATGGCTCATCAGGGAGGTGATTTCATCAAGTTCCTCAATAATGTCGCGACAGCATTTATCCTTGTCATCCGGGCCGTATTTTTGATCAAAGCGTAATTTCCAGTACCGGTTGAATGCAAGTCCGTTATCATTAACGGTAAGCGAGGTTGCGGGAGGTAATTTGGAGATATCTTTAAATGCTGAATGCGGCGCAGGAATATGAATAAAATGAATTCCATGATGGATGCCTACCCAGTCAGGTTCCCGGGATATCCAGGGCAATTCCAGCAGAGCTCCTATTTCCGAAGCAAAGGCAAAACAACCGTTATGGTACGAGTAAACCAAAGGTTTTTCTCCGGCCCTGTCACGGGCAAGGAAAAGTGAACGGCTTTCCCGATCCCAGACTGCAAACGCAAACATCCCGCGTAAGTCATTAAGACATGCTTCGCCGTACGCTTCAAAAAGGCTCAATAATACTTCCGTGTCACTGTGTGAAGCAAAAGTAGCACCCCTGTTTTCCATAGATGTTCGGAGGGCATTACAGTTATAGATTTCACCGTTGAAAGCCTGAACATAACGACCTGAAGAGCTGCGCATCGGTTGGTTACCGGCGACAGACCTGTCAAGAACAGAGAGTCGTGCCACGCCTATTGAAGCAATGCTGTCAGAATACACATCGCTGTGATCCGGCCCTCGATGGTGCAATCGTTTCAGCATTCGTCGAGTTAACAGATCCCTTTCAACCGGATCGATAGTACGACCTGAAAAGTCAACAATGCCGCATATACCACACATGATTTAACCCCGATAAAAAAAATACAGCATTACGGACCGGACATCACCAGCGTTTCAAAATCCAGACATGACGTCTGTTCTAACAATTGATAGTTTTTACAATTTATCCGGATTTTGTTTTCCTGTGTTATTAAAAAGAGAAACAGTAACAAAAATCATCAGATCCTTCGGAGTCAAAAACCTCAGCAACTGTTTCGCCTTACGGGGGTAGGTTTCGGCAACGTCAAGCAGATGGCCTTTGCGCCTGAGGTAATGTACCCTGGCATCCTGGCCCAGTGACTGTGAAGCATATGAAGTAAAAACAGCTTCGTGGCCGGCGGGCAGTAATCTGTTGCTCCAGGAACTCCAGTTGCCCGGCTGCATACTGAACAGCCATTCAACATAGGCCAGAACAAACGCAATCATTCGTGACAGTCCTGCATCTGCAGCCCACTGGGTAATATACTCCCAGTCGAGGTTTTCTCTCTTCATAACCAGTGCGATGTCAACCGCTTGAGAAACACGATTCAAATCATGATGAACAAAAGAGTGGATGATCAGACCCAGTAATTCGTTCTCCAGGCTCAGACCGCGTACGGTCCCCTGGGGGGTGGCTACAGATATTGTATCATTCAGCCATGAGTGAAAGCTGGCAGCGCCACGATAACGACGTGGCGTCACATAGCTCCAATGAATTTCATACTCTTTCCCGTGGATACGATAGACAAGCTGGCTTCGGAGGATTTTCTCCGGCTGCATTCCCGCCTGAGCGAGGAGATTCCTTACTGTAGAAGGAGAATCGGGAGGAATAAGAATATCCACATCCCCCATTGGCCGCAGAACCGGATCAGGATAAATGTCATGCGCCATTCTGATTCCCCGGAGTACGGCCGCCTGAATTCCCCCCTTGTCTAGGGCTGTCAGAATGCGTCTGGTGCCGTTAAGAGCCATGGAGGTATCCAGAAAATTCCCTGCACAGATACGATCCCAGTTGAGTCGAATATCATCAGGTATTGCATCAGAAGAAATCATTCGCCGGCAGATGGCAACAATCGTCTGCATTTGAGCGAGCCTGGCAACTGTGTCCCATTGACCTTCTTCAGGAAGAGCAGAAAAGGACTCTTCGCGAACAAAAGAACCCAGCAGGTTTCTGAGATAGTGGCCCTCAGTGGATATGCCGCCGTCATAATTATGTATACTGGAAACGGGCATACATTCTCGGAGTAATAAAATGAGATAAAACTCTTAACTTTTGTTCACAATACTTCTACTTGTACCGGCAAAAGAGGAAAGCTATCGGCCGATAAACGTTCCTTGCGCATGGTCATGTGCCGAGTCAAGAAGCCATTTTCCGAGAGCAACCGGATCACTGCCGGTATGCAGGCGGTACAAACGTACCGAATCAAGAATTTGATATATTCTGTTCAGGGCAATTCTTGAAATACTCTGACATCTCGCAAATGTATGAGCACGGAGAAGAAAGCCCAGCGACTCCTGCGTGGAAAGCAGTTCTACGTGAGGAGTCCCCTGGCTTTTATGGACGATATAAGCAACATGCAGAGGGACTTTTTCCTGAAAACAGGAAGGTCCGTAGACATCCTGGGGAGAAAAGACGACTTTAGTGCCAACAGGGGTTTCCGGAGATTTAAGATACGCAAGTTCATCAAAAAAAGATATGGTCTGTTCCGTCAGGTTAAGCGGTTCAGCGAATCCGTGGAGAAACAGTGAGCCGTTCTCTTCTCCCGCCATGACAAGATCATCTCCAAGTAGCTTGGCTCCAAGTCGCAAAAGACACAGGGAAGTTGTGGTCTTGCCTCCTCCCGAGTCAGCAAAAAGGAGCATTCCGGTGCCATCAGGGCAGGCAATGGCAGCAGAGTGAAACAGGATCCGCTGATTTTCAAGGACGAGCTCCCGCATTAACGGCACAAGCACGGAGGTTACACACAAGGTTATCTTCGCACGCTGCTTGGTACCTTGATTTGCGCTGAAATTGCTGGAATTATCCATCGTTGCAACAAAATAGATCTGTGATTCTTCAGGCATATAGTAACAGGCGGTAAATACGCCATTATGGGCATGGACAAATCCGATCGAAACATTTTCACCTTGAACCATTGTGGGTTCGGCGATTGTTTCCGGAGTGGAGAGATACTGCGAAAGGAATTCCGGAAGAATCGTTGCTTCCTCGTCCAGTAAATCCCACACCCGCATCTCAATCTGTCGGCAATTGACATCGGAGGGTATGGGAAACAGTCTGAAGATATTATCAATGGACTCCTTAACCGGAGAAGGGTTCCCACTCACCTTCAAGACAAAATCAGGGAATCGGTATAGTTTTGGTGCACTTTGAGTGTTAGTTTGCATAAAACAAAGGGACTCCATTCATAAAAGAAGCTCGATTGATTGTGGTTTGAGAGTGAAAAAAACGGGGCAGAAATATACCACGGGATCGGTTACCCGATCCCGTGGAAAAGAAATTGCAAATCAGTGTGTTGCGAGGTGCGGCTTAGTAGTAATAATAGTAGTAGTAGTAGTAGTAGTAATACGCTGCGCTGACGGATTCTAACGGCTTGTGGCAAACGAAACTGGGCTTCTCATAAGGTTTCATGCAAGTACCCTCCTTTCTATAGATTTAACTCCCCCCACACAAAGACATCTTTTTGCATTAGACCCACAAAAAAGTCTAATACATCAGATTCTACTTCTTCAGGTTTAAGGTTATAATCCTGAGCCATCAAGAGAACCAGCTCACGAGGCTGCTTGTCTTCACAGATTCCTTTCCACAAATATTTTGCTGTATCATTAAGGGTAAAGTATTCCCCTGACTTAAGATGCAATATAATGGTCTCATCATTGACGTCACGCCAGGATATATCGTCTGAAATTTCCAATTTTTCAGGAAGATCATTTAGTGTAACAATCTGTTTCGGTTCACGCTTCCTGTTATCCCGCTCCATCGTCATTACTTCATTCCTCCCTTTTTGCGCGAATCATTTCTTTAGTATCCACAGATCCTGCCCAATAACTGATTCCAACTGCAGATGTTCCCAATAAAAACGGATAGGAAATTTCTACATTTTCTATTTCATGGCAAGGAACACCGTTAAGAGTAATCCAACAGTGGCCGTATACTGAAGAACTCCCCATGTTCCTCATTCCGATGTTTATAATAACAGGGAAACCGCCATGCCGCAATACCACCGCCCTGACATATGACTGGAACAGACATGGTTGACTTGTTCTTCGTAGTAAGAGTTTCGTGCACCGGTCAGCAAGATCGATCAGTTCCTGTTCTTCATCCAATCGGGATGCTTGTGTTGCATGATTGCTTGTCGTTGGAAGACGAAGAAAAGCCTGATCAATTGTCTTTCTGGCGATTTGAACTTTCGCAATCGCAACTAATGCATGAAAAATATAACATATTTTATGAAAGGTATTTAAGCCGGACAAATTCGCCATTGGATCCGTAGAAAATGAGTTTCCAGATAGTAAAAGAGCTTCTAACCGTTACATACTTATTCTACTTAATTCGTTTGAAATAAAGAAAAGTAATTTATGACCAGTCAAATAACTTATTTGGGAAGATAAGTCAAAGCAAATAAAACATGGTGATTAACTTTTTTTGAATGGCTGGGGCGCCAGGGATCGAACCTGGGAATGCCGGAATCAAAATCCGGTGCCTTACCGCTTGGCGACGCCCCAATAAAGAATAATAAATTGAATATTATATGAGAGTTTCCACCGTTACTGTAAACCAGTCTGTGTCTTTTGAGACATCCTGACGTGCAATCTCTGCAGCCTCAAAACTCTTGAACATACCAAATACAGTCGGACCGCTACCTGACATCAGGGTCCCGATAGCGCCAAGATTTTTAAGACGGGATTTGATGTCAGCAATTACTGGGAATGCCGGAATAGTGACAGATTCGAGATCATTGGATAATACGGAAACAATCTGTTCTATTGACTCAAAAAGCTGAGGCATCCTATTCAGATCACCCCTGTTTGTCAACTGCAAAGATCGATAAACCCAGGCCGTTGAAACATGTACGCCGGGATTGACAAGTAGAATCCAGCACTTCGGCATATCGGGCAGGCGGGTCAGCTTTTCGCCGATTCCCTCGGCAAGAGCCGTATGTTTGAATATAAAAAACGGGACATCAGCGCCAAGAGTACAACCGATTTCCATGAGCGTCTGATCAGTCAGGCTGAGTTGTAACAGCTCATTCAGTCCCATCAGTACGGTTGCTGCGTCGCTGCTGCCGCCTCCCAGGCCGGCGGCAACAGGAATGTTTTTACTGATTTCAATATTCACACCGATTTCAGATCTTGCATGATCAAGAAGTGTCCGGGCGGCTTTCCAGGCAATATTGTCGGACCCGTTCGGGACTCCTTTTGAACTGCAGGAAACGGTAATGCCGGGATTGTCTGTCAGGGAAATAGTGATTTCGTCACATAAGTTGACGCGCTGCATAATCATACGCAAGGTATGATACCCATCGGGGCGCTTTCCTGTGACATCAAGCAGGTAGTTTATTTTTGCCGGGGCGGACAGGGTAAGAGTATTCAACGAAAGCTCCGGTACAAGGGGATAAGTAGTCTGTATGTGCCTGTTATATGAATAAACTGCATTTTTGTCGAGCAGGAAGTTGTTCTGCCGTCACGAAATGAATTTGACAGGTTTACGGGCAGTGTGTTACCTCTGAAAATGTAATAGGTTAGATTGAAGGAGCTGAATACTATATGTTTAAAAATATTCGAGAAGATATCAACTCAGTATTTGAACGTGATCCGGCAGCTCGAAATGTATGGGAAATTGTTTTTTGCTACCCTGGATTGCATGCGCTCTGGATCTATCGCATCGCTCACTGGTTTTGGAGCAACGAGTTTTTCTTTCTGGGGCGGTTCATTTCACATATCGGGCGGTTCCTGACCGGAGTTGAAATACATCCAGGCGCCAAAATCGGTCGAAAGTTTTTTATTGACCACGGCATGGGTGTTGTTATCGGTGAAACCGCCGAGATCGGAGATAATGTAACCCTTTACCACGGTGTTACGCTTGGTGGTGTT
This sequence comes from Geobacter sp., assembly GCA_009885845.1. Lineage (GTDB taxonomy): Bacteria > Desulfobacterota > Desulfuromonadia > Geobacterales > Pseudopelobacteraceae > JACRCG01. The sequence continues at coordinate 1,899 of VFJW01000019.1, read as the reverse complement.
ACCTGGGACAAGGTCAAGAGACACCCGACTCTTCAGGATAACGTCGTAATCGGATCAGGAGCCAAAATTCTGGGGCCGTTTACGGTAGGGAAGGGGGCTAAAATCGGCTCAAATTCTGTGGTGGTCAAAGCGGTACCCGAAAACGCTACGGTTGTGGGGATTCCCGGCAGAATGGTCATGGAGCAGGAAAAGAAAGATGTTGGACGGGCCGATCTGGAACATGGGCAACTGCCGGATCCGGAAGCCAAAGCGATTGCCTGCCTGTTTGAACAGATTCGTGAGCTGGAACGAAAATACGATATTCTCGCGACAGAACATGCAGAGATGAAAAAAAGGTTACCGGTTGAATGATTAAACGACAGACAACAATAAACAGAATATTTAAAGTGTCCGGTATCGGCCTGCACAGCGGGCAGAATGTAACGCTGGAGTTTCTTCCCCGCCGTGAATTCGGCATCGCTTTTGTGTATAAAGAACAGATTATTCCTGCCCGCTACGATATGGTCGATGAAACGCGCCTTTCAACCCAGATTGGGCGTGGCGGGGTTTCCGTTTCAACAATTGAGCACTTGATGGCGGCGCTCTATTTTTCCGGCATCACAAATTGCCTGATTTATATTGACGGCCCTGAAGTACCGATTCTGGACGGATCAGCCTGGGAATTCTATCAGAGGATGTGGAAGGCAGGAGTGTACGAATTTCCCGAATCAGGAGTGTATTTGAAAGTATTGCGCCCGATAGAGGTGCATCATAACGATTCCTGGGTCAAGGTCAAGCCGCTCAATACACTTGAAATTTCGATGTCAATTGAATTTAGACCGCCGGTTGGCAAACAGAAAAAAATGGTATCTGACGTTGAAAATGCTTTTTCAATAATCAATTCTCGTACGTTTGTGCTTCAGGAAGAAATTGAAGCTATTCGCAAGGTCGGTTTAGCGCGAGGTGGGTCACTCGATAATGCGGTGGTCATCGGGAGCGATGAAGTAATGAATCCGCGCGGGCTTCGGTATAAAAAAGAGCTGGTCAATCACAAAATTCTCGATCTGATCGGAGATTTTTACACAAGCGGTTATCGCATACTTGGTAAAGTCGATGCAAACAAGACGGGCCATTACCTTAACAACCTGCTGCTGAAAGAACTTTTTTCCGATCCCCTGAATTACCACATCTATTGATCCACCTCCATGGAAAACTGAAATGGTTACTATAAAATCAAGGATCAAAATAAGCATAATTATCATGCTGATGGCCATTTTCAGCATTGTATGCATGAACTATCTTAATCTGGAGAGGTTGGCTCAGATGCAGGATATCGGCGCCAAACGCTCTCAGCTTGCAGTTGATGTGAAAGAAGCTTCCATGGGCGGCCTTGCTCTCTACTACATCATTGCCGATGCCCTGATCGACCGCAAGCTGGATAAGGTAGAAAAGCATTGGGCAGAGAAAAAAGTAGAAGTTCTCGGATATTTCAATCAAGTTATCGAGAGGGTTGAATTGCCTGAAGAGAAAAAACAGGCAGAAGAGATTCGAGCAGCGGTTCTGGAGGTTGTCAGTACTTTTGAAGGGGAGCTGCTCCCGGCCCTTAGGCTGACTGATAAAATGACGCCTGAGATTCAAAAACTCCACGCCAAAATAGATGATCAGGTAGACAAGGTTGAATCGGGTATGGACAAGGTAGTTTACTCCCTGCAAAAGGGTATGAAAACATCGGATGAGGAATTTGATGCTGACGTGAAGAGCGCCACCATTCAAGGATTGATCGTAGGATTCATCGGCATCCTGCTGCAGGCCTGGCTGGCTAACTGGCTGCTGCGGAAAGAGATGGACAAGCGCATTGAGGAGCTGGCAACAACCAGGTCTCGAGTGCTGGAACTGGAAGGCCTTATCCCGATCTGCATG
>VFJW01000094.1 GCA_009885845.1 Geobacter sp. | reverse complement strand
TACACCGGAAGAGTCAAGTAATTTTGAGGTGGTACAGGTATTATTTCTGATTTTCTGCGTCACTTCGATAACCCCTCTATCCCCTGCCCTTTCTCTAAAAGCCGGATGGGGACGGTAGCTTTGCGACACACGGTTGCCCGTGCTGTGCCTTTTCGGTGAATGTATTTTCACAGTATCTGTGGAAAAAATATAAGTCAATAATTCTAATCTTGATAACAGTTTGTGGCTTGTTTAAATACCATCAGGCATGCTGAACAAAATTCTCAATCAGGTCAATTTTTCCAATTAGTTCATTCATAGGCCTGCATCCGGCAATATCCCTTTTTAACTCCTCAAGCTGATATTCAAGATCAAGCCGGGCTTTCTCGCTCAAAAAACTCTGCTGAAACTCCGGATTTTTAAACTGACTCTTCAGATAATTTTTTGCACTATTCATGGTATTCCTCTTGCGTTTTACTGCGGATTACGACAGCCCGCCGAATTTCAGCCGGTGGAGTTTTCTGTGTCTTTTTTACAAACCCATGTGAAAAAATTACTCTTCGTTCTGACTGATAGAAATAAAGCGAGCGCGCTATCCTGTTTTCAAAGCTCACTCGCATCTCGAATATACCATCTGTGAGATATTTTGAAAGATTTTCCTTTGGTTGCAAGCCAGAATTTTTCAGTTCTACCAATTTCTCAATATAAGCAAAGACCTTTGCCCGTTCCCGAACAGTCAGGGAATCGAGAAACTCGATCATGGGCGTCTTGCCATCAACCTGCGCGAAGTCGTATGTGTAAAGGGCTTGCACCCGCTTTGTTCCCAATTTTATCTCATTAGCTCCATATAGCTACATGGTATTATTTCTGATTTTCAGCTTCACTTCGACAACCCCTCTGTCCCCTGCCTTTTCTAAAAACGGTTGGGGACGGTAGCTTTGCGACGCACGGTTGCCCGTGCTGTGCCTTTTCGGTGATTATTCGTTGCTAAACAGCGTATATTTCTTCTGTAGATACACACCGAGCTGAGTACAATAACGCCGCTTTTATGTCATCTGCCTGGAGAAAAGGATAATCCGCAAGCAGCTCTTGTGTGGACGATCCGAAAGCAACTTTTTCAACAAGCAGATCAACAGGCATTCGCGTCCCTTTGATAACCGGCTTGCCAAGCATGACGGTCGGCTCAATTGATATACGCTTTAACAGGTTTGCAGACTTCATGCTATTTTCTCCATAGGAATGAAACGTATCCTCTTTCGTGCTATCACAACAAAATGGCGGTTAAATTTTTCAGGGTATTTCATAAGCATATTCTTCAAAATAGTAATTTTTACTCTGACATTCTGATCATGTATTCGAAACAGTATGATCCCGACAGACGGCTTTCTCTGTAAAAAATTCAACTCTCCAAAATCTTTATCATTCGTTATTATAATTCGATTTTCATCATACGCCAACTTCAGCAAAAGATGCATCGTCAAGATGACAGTCGTAGTCAGAAATCCAGAGGACGTCGTATCCAGTTTCCCTCAAAAAATCAACAATCCGCTTCTCAATATTTACGTCCGCAAGAAATTTCAATAGTTACATACTTTCCAGCTGCTTTATCAGACGGGCAGCTCTATGAGACATGATATTTCATGCAGCAAGTAAGAATGGTTCCCTGATAATATCCAATCCTTTGAGACTTTCTTCTGCAAGGTAGCGATTTGCTTCCATTACCATTGCAACCGCCTCCATCAGATTGGCGCGAGCCTCATCGAGTGTTTCACCTTGAGTGTTGGCGCCAGGGAACTCTTCGACGAATGCAATATACCCTTCAGCAACTTTTTGATAAACAGCGGTATGTGGCATTTTTTACCGTTTCTATATCCATTCTGGAACAGTGACTTTAAATGCAGTACCACGGCTCATTGTAAACTGCAACTGTTCTAATGTTGACAGGATATTTTCAGATTTAATTCTGTTACCAGTCATGTTGCGAACCATAGCTGAATAAACCATTACCCTGTTTGCATTGCAATATCACTCTCACGTCACGACAGCAGCGTCTTCATCAGTGTATGCCCTTCCGATACAAGTCCAGTACTCCTGGCCTGAAACTCGTCATACGAAACCGCTCCATTCCCCTCTCCTGTCCCGCTCCGATAAATGACATAGGGAACCGGCTCTGAGGTATGAGTCATCAACCGTACCGGTGTCGGATGATCTGGCATACAGAGAATGGCAAAGTTATCATATTTTTTAATACCTTCCAAAACGGTGCCGACCACCTGTCGATCAAAATCCTCAATCGCCTGCAACTTATGCTGCATATTTCCGGCATGGGAAGCCTCATCCGGCGCTTCTACATGGACATATACAAAATCGTGGCTCTCCAGTGCAGCCAAAGCCGCCTGCCCTTTGCCGAGATAATTGGTGTCAATATAGCCGGTGGCCCCTTCAACGTTGATGATATCCAAACCAGCACATATCCCGATGCCTTTTATCAGATCAACCGCCGAAATTACCGCGCCAGTCAAACCGAATTTTTCACGATATGTTTCGATCCGCGGGGTCTTGCCATGTCCCCAGAGCCAGACTGAATTGGCCGGCAAATCACCACGTTCCTTACGGCGGATGTTAACTGGGTGGTTATTAAGCACCATCTGAGAGTGATTCATGATGTTGTTAAGTATATCCGCACCATCTCCGCATGGAAGCGCATCGAGTATCGCCTTGCCGGTGATGTCATGAGGAGGGGTTGAGCGCATTCCGTCCTTGCCGCCACGCCAGACCATCAGGTGCCGGTAACCCACACCGGCATGAAATTCAATTTCCGGGCTGCCAAGTTCATTCTGGAGAGTTACGACCAGCTCTTGCGCTTCAGCTGTAGAGATATGCCCGGCAGAAAAGTCCTGCATATAGATCGAACTGCCCTGGGGCTTCAGCGTTACCAGATTCATGCGAAAGGCAACATCATCGGGGCCGAGAACGACTCCCATGCTGATCGCTTCAAGAGGAGAACGCCCTGTGTAGCAGACACGGGGATCATAGCCGAACACTGACAGATTCGCCACATCACTTCCAGGTGGCAGACCGACGGGAACCGTGTGCGCAAGGCCAACCTGGCCATGCTGAGCCATAAAATCCATGTTGGGGGTTGCGGCGTATTGCAGCGGTGATTTGTTACCAAGTTCATTATAGGCGATGTCCGACATACCATCACCGAGCAGGATAATAACCTTCATAAAGACCTTTCAGGGTTAAATACAAGACACCTGCTATCAGCTCCCCACGCGATAGTTGGGTGCTTCTTTGGTGATCGTAACATCGTGGACGTGAGATTCCTTCAGTCCGGCACCGGTGATCCGGATAAAGCGCCCGTTTTTCTGCAGCTCCTTGATGCTCCCGCAGCCGGTGTACCCCATTCCAGAGCGAAGTCCACCAAGCAATTGGTGGATATTGGCCGACAGTGGTCCGCGCAGCGGCACCATTCCTTCGATCCCTTCAGGTACCAGCTTGACATCATCGCCAACGTCGGACTGGAAATAGCGATCCTTGCTGCCGTCTTTCATCGCTCCGATAGAACCCATGCCGCGATAACTTTTGTAGGTACGTCCCTGATACAGAACAGTATCGCCAGGCGACTCCTCGGTACCCGCGAACAGCGATCCGATCATGATGCAGTCAGCGCCGGCAGTTACAGCCTTGGGGAGATCTCCGGAGTATTTTACGCCGCCGTCGGCAATCACCGGGACATCATATTTATGAGCCATCCTGGCACACTCATGGATTGCTGTAATCTGGGGGACTCCGACACCGGCGACGATACGGGTCGTGCAGATCGAACCGGGCCCGATACCAACCTTAATACCGTCCGCACCCGCCTTGATCAAAGCCTCTGCCGCCTCTGCGGTGGCAATATTTCCGGCGATAATTTCCACGCCGGGAAACGTCGCCTTAGCACGCATTACAGCTTCGATTACCCCCTGAGAATGTCCGTGAGCAGTGTCAATCACAATCACGTCCACTCCGGCTTTTATCAAAGCCTCCATACGTGCTTCCATCTCGGCAGTCGGCCCCACGGCCGCCCCGACCCGCAGACGACCGAGAGAGTCTTTACAGGCAATAGGATACTTCTTCACTTTTTCGATATCCTTGATAGTGATCAGACCCTTCAAAAAACGATCATTATCAACCACCAGCAGCTTCTCAACACGGGTATGCTTAAGGATCTCCTTGGCCTGCTCCAGTGTAGTCCCGACCGCCACGGTTACCAGATTGCGCTTGGTCATACGGGCGGAGATCGGCAGATCGAACTCGGTTTCAAAGCGGAGGTCACGGTTAGTCAGAATTCCCACCAGTTTACCGTTTGCTTTGGTGACCGGTACGCCGGAAATACGATAGCGCTGCATGATATCAAGTGCTTCACTGATTTTCTGCGTCGGACGCATGGTAATCGGGTCGACGATCATGCCGGACTCGCTCTTTTTTACCTTATCGACTTCATACGCCTGAGCTTCGATAGAGAGGTTTTTGTGAATTATGCCAAGGCCTCCTTCACGAGCCATACAGATCGCGGTCCGGGCTTCGGTAACCGTATCCATGGCTGCACTCACCAGTGGAATATTGAGTGATATGTTTCGGGAAATCCGGGTGGTAAGACTGGCATCACGAGGGAGAATCATTGAATGGGCCGGAACGAGCAGGACATCATCGAAGGTCAGGCCTTCGGTCAGTTTGTCATAGTGCATGGACGACTCCTTGCGGATGATAATTTTATAGAAGTTAGTACAGCAAACCGGTCAAGTCAAGGGAAATGGTCTGACTGTTGTGTATGCTATTTTTTATAGCCGGCCTGAAAATTCAGTCCCAAGCGATGCCTCAAGTCGAGTGGCTCTTTCCTTCAATTTTCGCCAGGCATAAATGCCAAGTATTACAAAAACAACAATCAGGATATGCTTAACTATCAAGGCCGGCACCTGACCCTTGCCAGCGGCATTGGCCCATTCAAAACGAGTATAGAAGATCGTCCGGGGAATACCGCCGATAACGATCCAATAAAGAGCGAAGCGAAAGAATCGACCCATCTGTCGGTAGGCTTTAAGATAAAAGAGAGTGGCGACGTGGTCATTCAAGTGGTCATTGGTCTTAACCAGGGCATAAATACAGAAAGAACTGGCTGCCAGCAGGGCAGTAGCCACATCGTGAAAGTAGTTGTTCATCATGATGGCCACGCCGAGGACGGGTGAAATTTCCATTGGTAAGACTCCTGTTACAACATGTTGGCTGATGCCTGGAGGGCAGCCCTCTCCCTAGCAAACTGCTTGAAAGCCCTTCCCTGGGGATACTGGATCATCCACGAGGTTATGTGGGACATGGGGAAACCCCGCCAGGATATCTGCGGGATACGCCCGAGAATTCTGGGAATGGTGAATAGTTCAGCCCGCAGCTTGACGATGGCGTCTTCCCGGAACTCGACACTCATGGCGGGATCATCGTGAGTAAAAACAGCATGGTTACCGTCGAAGCTGTCCCAATCTTGGCCCGGAATCAGGTATGGCTTGTACATCTCGTACAGTTCGGTCCCGGGGAAAGGCGTAGTCATGACCGGATGGGCGGAGACCTTTAGTTCATCACACAGCTTCAGAATCCCCTCGTAATCCTCAACCCGGTCCTGCCTGCCGCCGATCATCATAAACAGCATCACTTCAATGCCGTGGTCGCGGATTTTCCTGATGGCATCCCGCCGCTGGCGTCCCTGCTTGTTTGTTGCCTTGTACTCTTCAAGGCTTTTGATATTGTTGGACTCCCAGCCGACCAGCACCGCAGTAAGTCCCGCTTTTCGAGCATTGGTGAGGAGCTCGCCGGAGCGGGGGTGTTCCACCGAAACAAGGTCTCCTGAACCGAACCACGATTTTCCCCGAAGGGAGTGTCCCATCTCCCGGTAGAGGTCGATAGTGTAGTTCATGTTGACACCCCAGACATTGTCATCGATCCCCCAGAAGAGGCGCCTCTTGCTTTCAGCCAGCTCCGCCACGACCTCGTCGATTGGGCGGGTCCGGACAGCGCCGCCGAAGAACTGGTGCACTGAACAGAAGGTACAGCGGTGCGGGCAGCCGCGGGATGTCTGAAAATAGCCGTAAACGTAGTTGCTCTCCCAGAGATTAGTTACTGGCCGCGGTAGTCCCTTCAGGTCGGGGAAGCCACCCTGGTAAACCGGCTTCAGCCGTCTCTGCTCTGCATCGTCAAGTAATCCCTTCCAGATTTCTTCGGCTTCGCCAAGCACGATCGCATCAGCATGGCGCGCCGCTTCATCCGGCAGGGCGGTAACATGAATACCCCCCAGCAGTACCTGTTTACCCATCGCCCGCAGACGGTCGGCGGTTCTATAGACCCATGGTGCCTGTGGTGTCAGCACAGTAAAGCCGATCAGGTCGGCATCCAGGTCATCCAGGACAAACTGATCCTTGTTCGCGTCAATCAGCTGGACGTGAACATCGGAGCGCACTTTCAGAGTAAGGCCGGCCAGGTATTCCAGAACCGGAGGAGCAATGGGCAGCCCCTTTGACTTCTGGCCTTTTTCACCGAAAGGGGGGGAGATGAGGATGAGTTTCATTTCTTTCCTTCGTTCCGGAGATATTCACGAAAGGCTGTGCGCAGGGCGAACTGGACAATTCCCGAGGCAATGTGGGCCGAGGGGAATCCCCTGAAGGGCAACGCCCGCAGGCGCCGGAGAATGCGCGGCACGGTGAACATCTCCACCCAGAGGTTCTTCAGTGCCTCCTCGTGCTCGGCATTACGGCCGCCTGTCTGTGGCAGCACTGCGTGCATCCCGTCATAGTAATCCCAGGAACCGCCATAGGCAGTGGTCCCCTTGACCTCTTCGTAGAGCGCCGTACCAGGGTAAGGAACCACCATGACAGGATGTGGGGTGATTGCCAGACGGTCGCACATCTCGGCCACCCGCTCGTACTCCTGCAAGGATTCGTTCCGGGAACCGAGCATCATGAAGAGCACCGGGTCGATGCCGTTGTCGCGAATCTTCTTAAGGGCGTCCTCCCGGGCGACAAGCATCTTGGCAGTAGCACCATATTCCCTGAGGATATCATGACTGAAACTCTCCCAGCCGATCCAGACCTGCATGAGTCCCGAACGTCGCGCCCATCGGAGCATCTCCTCACCTTGGGGATGCTGCACGGAGGCAATGCTCCCCTCTCCCACCCAGTAGATCCCCTTGAGGGATGCGGCCATCTCCCGGAAGAGCTCGGTGTAGCGCACCACGTCCGGCCCCCAGATATCGGCGTCGGTACAGAACCACATCCGGTGCCGGAAACTAGCAATATCGTTGATCACCTCCGGAATCGGACGGTAGCGCATGCTGCTGCCGTGCAGCGCGGGCGTTGCACAGAACTTGCAGTCATAGGGGCACCCCCGAGATGTGAAAAAGGAGTGGAAAACGTACCCTTTCACCAGGTCGCGCCGAGGATAGGGAACATGATCCAGGGGAAGGAACGCCCCCTCATAGTACGGCTGCAAGCGACCCTGTTCCAGGTCGGCGAAGAGCGTATCCAGTATCCCCTCGGCCTCGCCCGCAATTACGGTGTCGGCATGTTCCCCTGCTTCCTGCGGGAGGATGGAAGGATGGGGACCGCCGAGCATGACCCTGACACCGCGACTGCGCAGATCGTCCGCAACCCGGTAGGCCCAGGAGGACTGGTGAGTGAGAATGCTTATTCCCACCAGGTCGGCATCAACGTTGCCGGCATCGTAAGCCTCCACATTGGCGTTGATGAGACGGATGTGCCACTGCGATCGCAGACTTGTGGTCAGACCAGCCAGATATTCCAGAACCGGGGGGACCAGGGGAATGCTCCTGACCTGCTCTCCGCCATGTCCGAGCGGCGGGAAAATATAGGTGATTTTCATGCCTCGTCCCCTTCTGTCCCTTCTGCCGGGAGATCCCCGCCACCGGGCGCTGGCGACATCGAGGCCAGGGGTGCAGTGATTCGGTCAAATTCGTCGCGACTGAGGTTTGAGTAGAATTCGGCCCTGGCGGCGAGCACAAGGAGGCGTTCGTTATCCGTCTCTTCGATGATACCGACTATCTCCCGTCGGAAGAAGATGAGTCGCCAGATGAGTGCGATGGAGGCAAGGGCAAAACCGGCATAAACGAATTCCAACCCGTACTCCTTGACCACCAGGAACCGTACCCAGAACGACTGCTGTCGGAAGATCAGCCGCATGCCGTCAAAGGCAAGTGCCTCACCGGGATGGATGGTGTTAGCCGCGAGCCGTACTTTGTTTTTGTACACCGTCAAATGGAACGCAGGATTCCTGAACTCTTCGGAGCGGCTCCGGTCTTCACCGTTCTCCACCACGTGGTCCGGAAAGTAACGAGCTGCCACCCGGTACCCCATCATGGTGAAGGAATCCTCCTGCCCCTTCAAGACCTTCAGCTTCACGTAAGCGCCGTCCAGCTCTTTCCCTGCCCCGTCCTCCATTACGAACAAGGGGGCAATCCCCAGATCGTTAAAGAGAACCGAGGTATGACCCTCCTTGTAGGGACGGTTGATCTCCAGCAGATGGCTCTTGCCCGTGCTATCCCTGAGCGCCACCTTGATATCGGTCGCCACATCGGCCACGACTTCGGGACGAACCGATTCTACCGTGAAGCGGGGAGCGGCCGGAAGGCCTAACCGGGGGAGCCGGGGAGAGGCATTGTATCTGCCGGTCTCGCCTTGGAATGATTCACCTTCCGACAGGTCGACAAAACCGCTGAACCTGGTGTAGAAAATAAGGACCCCGCCGAAGAGGATCAAGAAAAAACTGAGGTGAAAAAGGATTGTCGCCAAGGGAGAAAGACGATTTTTGACAGCTGAAAACTGTGCGGGAGTTCCTCGAAACCGGTAGCCGGCAGCGGTAAGCAGGAGCGGCACCCGCAACTCTGTCCCCTCGGAAATGGGGATGACCCTGCGCCACTGAAAATATGACCGGTACGGGTCAATCGAAGAGTCATCACTCCTGTTGATCTTCTTCAGAACCAGCGGCACTCTTTGCTGCATGACCAGAGTCAGGTTGAGGAAAAAACAGCACCAAATGATTACGGTATAGGGAGCAGCATAAATATCGGTGAGCCGGAGTGAATCAGCGAAGCGGAACAACAACGGCGACGATGCCTCCCACTGCCGGTAAAGCTCTCGTCCGATGATGGATTTCTGAGGGACGAAAAATCCGGCAAGAAAGATGGCCACCAGGGAAATGGTAAGGTGCAGGGTGCACCGGAGCGAACCGAGGTATGTGGTAACGCGGGTTGTCATACTTTTGAGTATACTCTATTCTTGGATCATTCAGTTCATTCTGAAAACATGCACTGAACTTTTCATGAGTATTGAAACCCCGAAGAAATTTATGATCACCGTGGGGAGGGCCACGATCATCAGCCAAGCGAAACGGGTGCCGCGCCACCCCATTGTAACCCGCAGATGAATGGCGATACCATACATGAGCCACGAAATCATGGACCAGGTTTCCACCGGATCCCAGCTCCAGTAGCTCCCCCAGAGGTCCTTGGCCCAGATCGAGCCGGCAGCAATCATGATGGCATTGTTGATGAAGCCGAACACCAGGTAACGGAACATCAATTCGTCAAGCCTTTCCAAAGGCGGAAGTCCGCCAAACGAAATATCTTCCTGATTACGTCCCGCAGCCCGCTCTTTCAGGATATAAATGACACCGGCAGCCATAGCGAGGGCATAGGCGCCGAAGGAGAGCCAGGCAAAAAAGACATGGATCGAAAGCCAGAACGATTTAAGGTTTGCCGCCAATGGCGCCAGGGTGGGATTGCGCATCACTCCGTAGCCCATGATGAGGAGGGCGGTCGGGACGGTTACCGCACCCAGGAGTCGCAGAGCTTTCTGTCGCCAGGCGACAAACAACGTGGAACCGACAATGAACCACCCCCCCATCAGCCCATTCTCGTAGTCGGTGCTCCATGGGAAATGCCCTTGGGCGACTGTACGGGCAACCACTGCCGCGCTATGGAGGATGAACCCCACCGTGATCAGGATCAACAGATTCCTCAGCACCTTCTCATTCTTGAACACCAGGGCGTAGATATAACCGCCACTTGCCAGGGCATAAAGGACGAGTGTCGTCCAGAAACAGGCCGCTTCATAGGTTGCCATTTACTTCACCTCTTTCAACTGACATGAGGACTCATGCGACCGACAGCGCCGCTCCCTACCGGGGAGGCACATTGCCGCTGCAGCCCATAACCCGCATAGGGCCAAAATAACCAGTGTTGCCACAAATAGAAACACGCCCGGCTGGCGCCGCAGTCTCATAATGGCGAATTTCCGCTGATCCGGAAAACTTATCCTCGAACCCTGGAGAGACACTGTGCCGCCGATTGCGGTCACCCCATCAAAGAGGCTTATCTTGCCGCGACGAACATTGAGGTGCAGAGAATCAGGCGCTTCCTTGCGCACAAAAAACTCATAGGGAAGTGTCTCAAACATGAAGGAATCCTCTTTACCAGGAGGCTCCAGATCGAGCTTGACGTAGCTCCGCTCTAGCTCCCCCCCATTTTCAGCCGTCACGACCACAAGGGGAGCCGACCCCGCCCGGGAAAAGGAAATTTCAGCACCGCCCAACTTTGTCCATGCAGTCCCTACCTCGCTAACTACGCCTTTTCTAACCAGGTGAACGACCCCTTTACGATCATCGGGCTCTACGCGGGTCAAGGTAAAGGCGAGGGGGGGGATGGAAGCCAGGGGGCCCTTGTTTATCGATCCGAAAACCGGGGGAATCGGTTCGAATGACTCACCCTCGGCAAGGCTCAGCGTCCTGTCAAACCTGACAAGGTAACAGTAGGCTCCAGAAAGAATAACTGCAAGCCCGGCTAGGCCCAAAACCGCCTGCGACCATCGCCGCTTGCTCTGCAGGATACTGGCTCCAGTCCCGAGAAGGATAGTGACAAAAACAAAGAAGGCGCCCAGACGGAAACTGGTAAGATCGAAGACCTCCCAGCCCGGTCGCACCGAATTGGTGAGGGTGAGAAGCAGATACCACGCTGTCAGGGAACAGGCGAAACCGACACTGGCAGCCGCAAAGACGGCAGGACGGAACATTCAGGTTTTCCCCTTCTCTCTCAGGGGCTCATACTTGTGGACCATCCAAATGCCCTTTTTCTGCAGAAGGGTATACCTGAACCGGACACCAATTCCGTGGAGCTCGCTGACGGGCTTCCAACTGGTGCCGTCCTTGTACTGGTAATTCCACTCTTCGGTAGTCACCACCTCTGCAGTAACCGGCCCGATGCGTGTGACTTTTTCTATGGCCAGCGAGGCGAGATCGTAGACAAGGACACGGCCACCGATACCGATAAAGCCGGCATCCTTGAACAGTCGATGCCGCATTGCGGTAGTGGCCGGTATGGCATCAATGGAGCCTGCCGCTCCCCGGGAGGCATATATGTCCATCAGATAATTATTGAAGGCTGTCACCGCTTCGCGGATCGGCGCAGAATCATTCTGGTTGTCAATCAGCCGCGACAAGGCGTAACTGTAGAACGGGCGGTCGAACAGGACCCCCGCCAGCGGCAGTGCCATGAAACAGATCAGGAATGTGGCCAGAATATGCGTCCGGTATGGCGGCATGCGTCCTCTCCAGAAGCATAGTAGCCCATCGGCCACTGAAAGCTCAAGGACTAAACGGACTGCATCCGGTGAAAAAACAGTGCAAGGGGCCGGTGGAGGCGATGCACTGTCATGTCAAAATACATTCCGTATACTTGAGTATTTACTGCAGCGGACGCAAATACGCCGGAGCGCCGATCCTGCCTGTTTCAGCGGTTGCTCCGTTATGCTTAGTGCAGGCCCCGCCCCAAGTAGTGCCGGAAGTGTAGCAGGAGGGCTGGACTTGCGTCTCCCAGTTGGCTTCCGAGATATTTAGGCCCAGTTCGTTCCCGTACATGAAGCGATAAGCTTTGGTAGTCCCCTGATTTGGCGTGGTGATCGACCGATTGTTACCGTGGATGCCCCCAACCGCACCACCGCTATGGCAGTTCAGGCAGACGATCCCCCGGTCTGCATAGGAGCCGGCGGTGAAGGGAACGCTGTCAAGGGTGTCGTGCTCGATCCGGGCCTTGCCGGTCACAGAAACGCTTGAAGCATAGACGGTGCTCAGATGGCAACGGTAGCAGACAAAAGTTCCGGTACCGGTACCGGAGTTCGTTGCCGCAGCATCTGCACCGTTTTTGTCCTGGAGCATTCTGGTCGCGAGACGGGCACCATGTGCATTGGATTCGTTCAGGTGGCAGTCGGAACAGTGAAGACCGGTGTCCCAGGTCATTGCCACTCCATCCTTGGAGGTGCCGGTCCAGCCGCCGCGTGTAGAATACGTAGTAGCGTAAGTGGCAGTGTACCGCTTCGTATAGATGTTCAGGTTATGATGGCTGGCATAGTTTTTACCAACGGCGTTACCCGAGTTGAACTGGGATTTGACGTCAAGAGGAGTACCGCCGTCCAGTGGGTTGAAGGGGGTCAGTCTCCGGGTAACGGATGCACCGGTATCGATACCGGTGCCGGCGGAGTTGACGGCAATGGTAAGGGCGCCATCACTATCATGGCAATTCACGCAGAAACGGTCCATATTGTCGCGGTCGGTGGAGGTAATCGTCGTGCCGCCGTTGCGCCGTCCCGGCCAATTCCAGAAGTTGGTGCCAGCAGTCCCGGGATTGGCCTGGGAATCCACGTTGCGCAGTTTTACCGTCCCGTTAGTGTGTTCAGTAACCCTGGCTACCGATGTTTCAGTGGAGGTAGTGGCACCCTCAGCATGACAGATTATGCAGTCAACATTCTTAACGGTGGTATTCTTGATGTGCCGGCTCGGTCTGACAAAGTCGTCGCCAGTGCTCCCGGAAGTAGCCCCGACAACCGCCTGGCGCACGCCTTGAGTACCTTTATGACACCCTAAACAATCCACACTCGCATCGACAATGCCGTTAACATGCTTGGTCTTGTCGGAAAAGATCGCAGCGACGGTTGTCGCACTGCCTGACATGGTCGTGTGGCAGTTGCAGGTAGCAGCCGGAAATGAGGTCAGATTGGCGATGCCGGTATGGTCTGTGTTGGCCGGCGGCATATTGTGGCACTTCTTGCAGTCGGCCATTACCAGGTTAGTCGTAGCGGTCAGATAGTTAGTATCATTCCATACCGGTGTCATCCCGCTGCCGGTATTGGTTTTAGCAGTATGACAGTAGGTAGCGCTGCAGTTGATATAGCCACTGACACGGGTCACGGCTGCGGTTGTATGCGACTGTGCCTTGGCAGTAGGGCCAAAGCTAATCGTCGAGGTGGTGTAGTTCAGGTGGGTACCTTCATTGATTGCCACATGAACAGTATGACACTCACCGCAGTGTACCTTATCGGAGATGCCCGACGAAGCCAGCAGATGGGTCTGGTGAGCGCCGACACGAGCAGAAGTAGCGGCGCTGTTGCCGCCGGTATCTACGCCGGCACCGCCCGGGGCGATGATGGACGATGAGAAGTTTGCATATGCAGTATTGGGCTGGCCGTGGCACTCGGTGCAGAGCTGGGTGGATACGCTGGTACCCCAGGCGCCGGAATTACTGCCGTGACAAATCGTGACGCTGCAGGTGCCAAAGTTGCTGTTCGCTGGTGTGCCGTCGCCGCTGTAGGTGGCACTGGCTCCTTTGGTGGTCAGATCGATGTTGATGGTCTGGTTGACATGGATAGCCGTGTTGCCTGCCCCGCCGGCGGTACCGTGACATGCGGCACAGGTATAGCCGTATGTTGCATTCAGGTGTTTGGCATGAGTTCCTGTTACGAGTGTGGCGTCGGTATTGCCGTGGCAGCTGGCGCAGGTCATGGCGCCGCTGCCCCAGGTGACGGTCTTGTAATCACCCGCAACACGTGCGCCGCCGGTGGCGGACTGGACATTGCTGTGGCAGTAAGACGTGCCACACGTACCGTAACCGTTGCCCGGTGCGCCGGCCGAATCGGTGTAGGTGCCGGTGCTGCTCAAAATTGCACTCTGCTGTACATTGATGACGTAGTTGACATGATTAGGCGGTGTAGCGGTTTCATATCCGCTGTGGCAGTTTGCACAGGTGATGGCAGCATGAGTGGTCGTCGACAGGTGGGTTGCATGCGAACCGGTTGTGAGTGTTGCGGCATCGTTGCCATGACAACCGCTACAGGCTAGAGCGGCATCACTCCAGCCAACACTCTTGTACGTGGGGGCACCGGTTCCCAGGTTATTCTGAACAGTTGAATGACAATAGATGTTATTGCAGGTGCCATAGGTTGCACTCGGCGCAATGCCGGTTGTATTTCCGCTGATGGCAGCGCTGCCACCAAAAGGTGTGTAGGTTGCCGTGGGACCGATCAGCCCGTTTGTGGCGGAACTGAGACGCCACTGGACACGACCGTTGACATGGCTGAAGCCATTCGGGTTAGGATGGCACTTGGTGCAGGAAAATCCGTAATTTCCGGCACTGCTGCTGGCATGGGTGGTATGTTTTCCCGTGGCTGGCGGATTGGCAGCGGAAGCGCCGTGGCAAGTGCCGCAGGCCGACTGGCTACCGTCGGTGATAATCCAGGACGGGTTGATAGAACCGCTAGCGCCGATCCACTGACCATGACAATATACGTTGCAGGAAGTGCGATAACTGGCGCTGGTATTGACGAGTGTCCCGCTTTTACTGGAGACAAAAGTATAAGCCGGCGTACCGCCAAGTGGCGAGCGACCGCTGAAGGAACCGAAAGCCGCCGTTCCGGCAAAGCCGGGCCAGGAGCTGTTGTTGATGTCAAAACCCATCTGGATGGTCTTGCTCACGGTCGGCATGGTGTTGCCGCTGTGGCAGACGGCACAAGTCATACCTTCCGAGGTAACATGGGTCGCGTGGGAACCTGCATTAGTGGGAGGATTACCGAGAGCCAGTGTTGCTTGCGGATTGGTCACCAGTTCTCCCAGCGTGGTAGGCGGATTGCCGTGGCAGGCGGTGCAGCCGGCCATGAATCCCGTGTCATGGCTATGGCAGCCCACGCATGGAGATGTCGACCCGTAATAATGCGCTGAAGTGTCAGTCTGAGTACTTGTTCCGCCGCCACCGCCGCCGTTCCAGTTGGTGTAGTTTGTGCCTACACTGTAGCGGTGATGCTGAGTCTGAGTGTGACAGACCTCGCAAACCCGGAAGGATGAAGCTCGGCCGGCCTCGGTCATGGCGCCGGCACTGGTCGGGTTGAGAAACACCGTTGTCTTGCCCGGGAAACCACCGTTCCCGCCAGATGTCATCTTGCTCTGAATGGCTTTGATGTTGGTAGCATCGGGCCGATGGCAGGTGGCGCAGTCAAACTTGCCGTACACGCCGCCGGGGACACCCCAGCCATTCTTGGTGCTCCAGTAATTGTTAGTCGATCCGGAACGCTTGGCGGTGGTGTAGTTGTGCATCTTCATACCAGAAACAGCTCCACCCCCGACGGCAGCGGCGGATGTCGCCTGCGAACCGGTCGAAGGACTGCCGGAAAGCCCGGTTGCGTCAGTGTAGGTTGCACGGAAGTAATAGGTCGTACTGGCAGAGAGACCGCTGGCCGTGGCAGCGTAGAAACCCGCACCCTTGGTTGTGGTGAGGGAGTTGGGATAGGTGGAACCATCCGTGCCCCAGGCGATGGTGCAGCTGTTGTTGTTATCCGCGTCACCGGTGTATGCTGACTGAACTGCGATTGAGCTGGAGTCGACCGTCGGGAAGCTCATGGCTCCAACGGTGGTGTTGTTGACGACTACAGCAGCGGTCGTGTATGACCGACTGGCTGTTGTCGCCATGGTATTGCCGGCAACGTCCTTGACTCCGCCGATGGTATAGTTGTAAGTCGTGCTCCCGGATTGGCCCGAAACCGGATAGGTAATCGTCGTGGTGGGCCCAGAACATGAAGGTGCTCCTACCGTTGCACCGGACATGGTTATGTTGCCGGAAGCGGATGTGGCACAGTCGATGTTTTCATTGAAAACAACTTGCAAGGAGGTATTAACCGTTACCCCTGTTGCACCATTAGTTGGCGTGGTGCTAGAAACTGTCGGAGGGGTGGTATCGGCGGCATTGACGGTTATGGGTGAATTGGCTGTATCAACTGCTGAACAAAGGGTTGTTGTTGCATTATTGTCACAGGCAAAGGCATACCAGTTTTGTGCACCCGAGCCGGAGGCTGTCCAGGTTGCCGTGTTCGGTGATCCGCTTGCAACAGCTGACCCTGAAATCCCATAGGCACCACCAGGACAAGTTGGTGCTGCGCCAGCAGTACCAGGGGTAACAGCATTGGTTTTGCAAACAGCCATATACCAGCTATCAGCAGGAGTATCTGCGTCAGTCGCTGTGGCAGTAAACGTAACGGTGCTGCCGGCAGTTACCGGATCGGGGCTATCAGTGGTGGCAACAGAGATAACCGGCTGTGCATAGTAGGTAAGGACAATTTTTCCGTCAAAACCGGTGCCCCCGGCTTTACCTCCTCCATTAGATCTACCGCCACCACCACCGCCACCGCCCGGTCCGGTTGCAGGCGCGCTACCAACTGCATTTGCACCACCATTACCGCCGGGGCCGCCACCGGTAACAGCGACGGCACCTGTTGAACCTGTGGGTGTAGTACCATTAGAAGCGGTGCCGGCGGAACCTCCGCCACCACCGCCTGTAGATGTAACACCAGTATAACCAGCACCACCGGTATATGTAGAACCAGCACCCCCAGCACCTCCAGCACCCCCGCCAGCAGTAGTTTTTCCGGTACCTCCTAAACCACCGTTAGCCGTAACAGTAGCTCCCGCATCTCCAGTAAAAGAACTCTGTCCCCCAGGATTGCCGTTAGTGCCGGCACTGGTACCTCCGGTACCTGCAGCACCCACAACAACTGCATTAGTATATACGGTACCTGGCGTAACAGATACAGTACCCTTTGAATAACCACCGCCACCTCCGCCACCACCGCTTGCAGTAACGGTGCTTGCACCACCACCACCACCGCCGCCGCCCCAGACTTCTACCGTGACGGAGGTCACACCTGCCGGACACGTCCAGCTATAGGTACCGGCTGTAGTTGGTGAATATGTAGAGGCATCGATTTTTTGAGGTTTGTACCATCCCTGGTACATGAACACACAGAAAAGCAGGGCTAAAGCTGTTATGAGGCTAACCTTGGCCCATAATGCCATCCCCCTGATTTTACCAGCAATTATTTTTTTTCCCATGACTATCTTACCTCTAAATGGATACCAAATCTCATGCGCAAAACACTGCAGATTTTATAATCTTCACATTATTTGATTCTGACCCCAATATCATCATTAACAGGTGGTGCGGAACTAGGGGGAGTCTCATACGTGCCATTGGGACCTGCAGAAAGGACCCATACCGGAGTACTGGGAGTATCATCGAAGTTTTTGGCATTGGTTATATAAGCATTACCCCAGGGATCAAGCTCTACTTGTATCTGGTAGGGCCCTTTCCATAACGCTGAGTAAGCTAAAGTTTCGTCTGCTGCCAAAAATGAGTTAAACGCCAGAACAACATCTCCTTTATATCCAAGTGTCGTGAGGGCGGCCAACGGAAAATTTCCAGGGGCATTTCCAATAAGAAGTGTTACATCGGCGGTTGCAGGTGCTGATTTGTTTGGCCATGAGCCGGTATCCTTTTTAAAAGTCAAGATAGCGGTCTGGATACTTTTGCAGTCTGCGGCAGCTCTTGAAATTTTCGCCTCGTCGATCTGGTTGAAGATCATCGGCACAAGAATCCCCGCCAGTATGGCGATGATAGCGGCAACCACTATTACTTCGATCAGGGTAAAGCCTTTATTTTTCGATTTCATTCTGGCCTCTGTTTTCCCTGTCAGGCTCTCCAAAATAAGCAACGGGAAGGCCTGACAGGGAGACTGCAGTGTTGTTACAGGTCGGTATGACAGCTCTGACAGTTTGTTGTGCCGCCGGTGCCGCCCCAGTTGACCGACTGGCCGTTGTGGCAGGCGATATTGGAGCAGGTGCCGCCGCTGTAGCTTGGAACCTTCTTCGGATTCCAGTGATCGGCCGAGGTGGCCGAAGCCTTGTAGCCGGCCGGGCGACGCCAGGACGAGCTGTAGTTCGGATAGCTCGTGCTGCCAACCTGGGCCGGGATGGCATAACCGGTCATGTTGTTAAAAGTGACGTTCAGCTTGCCGTTGACATGGTAGGCCTTGTCAGCAATGGTGGCGATGCCTCTCGAGGTGGCCGGGCCGCTTACGTGGCACTTGGCGCAGACGTTGTTCCTGTCGTTGACAAAGGTCTTGACGGTCAGGTTGTGGCAGGCGTTGCAGTTGATGGTTGTAGATGTGGCTGCATTGCCATGGGCACTCGGGGCCGTGGAACTCTTGACGAGCAAACCACTCTGGTTGCTGCCCTTGGAGATGTTCTTGTCGTGGAGACCCAGCGAATGGCCGGAGCTGACGTTGGTGTAACCCAGCCAGTTGGTGTTGTAGTGGGCTGGTGAACCGATACGGGCCCCGAAGCTGCCGGAGCTGTTCGGCATGTTGCCGTGGCACATGGAGCACTTGTCCGCGCTGCCAGAGACGGTGCCGTACCAGTCGGGGGATGCGTAGTAGGTCGTTGAAGCCAGCTGCTGGCCGGCACCTCCGCCGTTACTGTGGCAGTAAACGTTGTTGCAGATTACGCTGGTCTTCGATGTACCGCTTGTACCGGAAGAGGCTGTTCCGACCGTACCCGCTGCGGTGATTGCAGCACCGTTTTTGGCTTTCAGGCTGCCACCGGCGGCGGCAGGCACGAGATCAAGCGGAATCGGGCCCTTGCCGTGGTTGGCGTTGGTCAGCGGATGGCAGACGGAGCAGCCATAGTTGTAGCTGGCACCGACCGAGGTGTTACTGGTCAGGTTGAGGTAGGCCGTCGGCGTGGCCGCGCCGCTGTTGATATGGACCGGGTGTGCACCGAGCAGGCTGGCGCGCGGGTGGCAGCCGTCACAGTTCAGTGCGGCGCCGCCCCACTGGGGTGTGGTGCTGCCGTGGCAGACGACGTTGCTGCACTGCTTGGAGCCGTTGTAGCTGGCGCTGGCACCCATGGCCGGCGAGAAAGCGGCATTGATGCTGCCGCGGCTGTGGGTCGACGAGTAGGGGCGGAACTTCGCAGCAGTGCCCGTGCTGCTGTCAAGGGTTCTGCGATGGCAGTCGTAGCAGACGAGCGAGTTACGATTGCCGCTGTTGAGTTTTACTATATGTATCTTGTGGCTGTTTGCAGTTGCCGAACCGGCGGCGCCGGTTGTGTAGTTTGGTGCTCCCAGCGAAGACAGGGCGGTGAAGGCCGTATTGGAAACATCCTTGGTCAACTGAACCTGGGTACCGTGGCAGTAGTTGCACTTCTGGCCGGTTACACCACTGTTCCAGGCGGCCGGGTTGGCGTAGGTATTAACTGCGGTGCCGGGCTTGCCGCTGGAGTGGCAGTAGAGGCTTGAACACTGGCCGGTGCCGGCGTTGTAGTTCTTCTGGGCGCGAGGACCGGAGTAGTCAATGAACTTGTTGATGTGCTTCGCCTTGTTGGTGATGGTGGTGTTGTTACTGAAGCTGACGGTTCTGGCGTGGCACTCCGCGCACAGGAAGCCGTTGCTGGTACCCAGTTCGGTGTTGACAGCCGGATCAAGGTGACGGCTGTGGGCGCCGCTTGCGATCTTGTTGGTGTGGC
>VFJW01000053.1 GCA_009885845.1 Geobacter sp. | reverse complement strand
TCGGCGCAGTGCCGACCGTAACAGCGCAATTAACCGGCGATTTTAACACGTTAATGGGATGGGTGGACGGAATCCGCCGTCTGAAGGTGCGTACCAATGCCGACACGCCTCATGATGCCAAGGTGGCTCGCGAGTTTGGCGCCGAGGGTATCGGCCTCTGCCGTACTGAGCATATGTTCTTTGATGCGGAGCGGATTGCTGCCGTGCGTGAGATGATTCTCTCTGATGATGTTGAGGGACGTGAGTATGCCCTGGCCAAGATTCTGCCGATGCAGAAAGGGGATTTCATCGGCCTGTTCCGCGAAATGAAGGGACTGCCGGTAACTATCCGACTGCTGGATCCACCGCTGCACGAATTCCTCCCCCAGGAGGAAAAGGATATCGAGGCGCTCTGCAAGACCATGAAGGTACCGGTCAATGCTCTTAAACACAAGATAGAGACGCTGCACGAGTTCAATCCGATGCTCGGGCATCGCGGATGCCGTCTCGGCATCACGTACCCGGAAATCTACAACATGCAGGTCACGGCGATCATGGAGGCAGCCTGTGAACTGGTCCGGGACGAAGGCTACAGCATTGTTCCCGAGATCATGATTCCGCTGATAGCGACGGCTAAGGAGCTGTCTGTTCTCAAACAGAATGCCGTGGCAATCTGCGAGGAAACCATCGCCCGTTACGGCGTAAAGGTTGAGTACCTGATCGGTACGATGATCGAGCTGCCGCGCGCCGCCCTGACGGCGGATGAAATTGCTGTCGAGGCTGAATTTTTCTCTTTCGGCACGAACGATCTGACTCAGACCACCTTTGGACTGTCACGCGACGACGCAGGCAAGTTCCTGCCATTTTATGTCGACAACAATATCCTGCCGGAAGATCCCTTTGTGTCACTTGATCAGAAGGGGGTCGGCAAACTGGTCAGGATGGCGTGTGAACTGGGACGGGCGACCCGTCCGGGAATAAAACTCGGCATCTGCGGCGAGCATGGCGGCGACCCGTCATCGGTCATCTTTTGCCACAACGTCGGACTGGATTACGTCTCCTGTTCTCCGTTCCGGGTGCCGATAGCCCGACTGGCTGCTGCTCACGCGGTTTTGGGATAGGCAATTCATTCATCCCGGTAAAAACTGTTTAAACAACGAGAAAAAGTCCGTTCTGCCACTGATACTTCAGGGGTGAACGGACTTTTTCATGTTTCAGCAGGAAGTTAATCTATTTCACTGAAGCTACTTTATAAGACGGGTTGCACTGCGCAAGACCGCAAAAGGAATTTCTATGCCGATTTCACGGGCCCGGCGCATGTTGATAACCAGGTCGATTCTGTTGGGCCGCACCAGGGGGAGAAACTCTGTTTTTGCACCTTCAAAAATCCGTACCGCCATCTCTGCCGCCAGGTATCCCTGCTCTTGGGGATTAATTTCAAGCGACACGATGGCACCTTTTTCGGCTGCGTCCGGCATAGTGGACGCAATCGGAATTTTCCGGGCTTTTGATCTGGCAATGATCTGCTCAAACTGCTGGCCAAAAATTCCCCCTTCCGTAACCACAATTACTTCACATTTGTCAAGCAACCGATTCAACTCTGAATCGAGGGCTGCCGCAGAGGAAACGCTCCCTTCGATCACGGTGATCCCAAGCTGTGAGGCGAACTTTTTTACATCATCCAACTGTTGCTGCGAGCCGAGCTCTCGCGGCGAGAAGAGTACTCCGACCCGCTGGTACGGGCGTATGCCCAGCACTGTTTGGAGAAGGGTTACCATTGATACCCGCGAACTGACGCCGCATACCCCTTTGATCGGCTTTTCAGACGCAAATACGTCGACCGATATAACCGGGACGCCGACCGCCTCACGAGTGACAGAC
>VFJW01000009.1 GCA_009885845.1 Geobacter sp. | reverse complement strand
GGGCAACGACCGCCGCATGTGACGTCATGCCGCCTCGAGCGGTCAGAATTCCCTGGGCGGCGTGCATACCGTGGATATCTTCAGGCGAAGTTTCGACACGAACCAGAATTACCTTGCGGCCGACTTTGGCTTCGGATTCCGCTTCGTCGGCGGTAAATACGACCGTACCTGACACGGCACCCGGAGATGCCGGAAGTCCTTTGGCAATAATATTCTTGATCGCTTTCGGATCAAGTGACGGGTGCAGCAGCTGATCAAGCTGCGCCGGTGCGACACGCAGCACAGCGGTTTTTTCGTCAATCAACCCTTCCGCAACCATATCAACCGCTATCTTGATGGCAGCCGGCGCGGTACGCTTGCCATTACGCGTCTGGAGCATGAACAGTTTGCCTTTTTCGATGGTAAACTCGATGTCCTGCATATCCTTGTAATGTTTTTCGAGAATATCGCGGATAGCAGCAAGCTGTCGGTAGCACTCCGGAAGCACTTCCTCCATCGGCGGCAGTGTTGTGGCTTTGGCGCGGTTAATCGGCTGGGGGGTGCGGATGCCGGCGACAACGTCTTCACCCTGGGCATTGATCAGATATTCGCCGTAAAAATAATTCTCGCCGGTTGAAGGGTCGCGGGTAAAGGCCACGCCGGTGGCGCAATCATCACCCATATTTCCGTACACCATTGACTGAACGTTGACAGCGGTGCCCCATTCAGCAGGGATATTGTTCAGACGGCGATAGGTAACGGCACGCTGATTCATCCACGAGCCGAATACAGCGCCGATCGCCCCCCACAACTGATCCATCGGATCTTCGGGGAACGCAACCCCGAGCTCTTCCCTGATCTTCGCTTTGAATGCCGCGACAAGATCTTTCCAGTCACCGGCGCTCAGGTCAGTATCAAGATGAACGCCCCGCGTATCTTTTTTCTGCTCCAGCAGATGTTCAAGAGCGTGTTTGTCCATCCCCATAACGACATCCGAGTACATCTGGACAAAACGACGATAGGCGTCGTAGGCAAAACGCTCGTCACCGCTCTGGGCAATAATGCCCTGTACGGTAATATCGTTGAGACCAAGGTTGAGAACCGTGTCCATCATACCCGGCATGGAGGCGCGGGCACCGGAGCGGACTGAAACCAGAAGGGGATTGACCGGGTCGCCGAATGTGCGGCCCATAAGAGCTTCGACCCGGGAGAGATGAGAGGCAACCTCAGCGGTCAGTGTGGCAGGGTAATTTCTATCATTCTTATAAAACTCGGTACATACCTCGGTGGAAAGGGTGAAGCCGGGGGGAACCGGAAGACCGATGCTGGTCATCTCGGCCAGATTAGCCCCCTTGCCCCCCAACAGATTTTTCATGTCAGCCCGACCTTCTGCCTGACCGTTTCCAAAGAAATACACAAACTTCTGCGTCATTGTACTGCCTCCTCTTATCAAAATACGTGCATGAACTTTACAGGCACTAAAAACATTTATTCATAATGAATATAATGGGTTAGAGGATTAGACTATAGCGCAGATTTACAAAATATCAACTATATAATGAAAAATAATTCTTATTTGGTATCCCAACTGGTGATGTCGGCATTCTTCCCCTCGCCACCCTTGGCGCCGTCAAAACCAAACGAAAAGAGATCGTAGTCGCCATGCTCACCGGGAGAAACGTACAGGTAGTCGTTACCCCACGGGTCTTTGGGCATCTTCTTGCTCTCCAGGTAGCCGCCATCCTTGTACCCTTTCGGTATCACACCAACAGTCGGTTTTGTGATCAGCGCCCCCAACCCCTGCTCTGTGGCTGGATAGTTGCCGTTATCGAGCTTGTACAATTTGAGGGCCGTCTCGATATTCCTGATTTGCACTCGCGCATCGGTAATCTTGGCGTCATCAGTACGCCCCATCAACTTTGGTCCGACGAGCGCCGCAAGCAACGCCAGAATGACGATCACGACCATGATCTCGATCAGGGTAAATCCTTTAGTATTGCGTATGCGCTGCATGTACGTGCGTACCTCCTGCATGGAATTCACTGCAGATGGACTCTACTCAAAAGTGAGGCAGTATGGCAAGCTCTTTCAGAGCAGGGTCTGCTTCAAAAAAAAGCACTCTTACCTTAAATGAGGTGTAAACTGGCACTTCAATCATTCAGAATAAAAATATTATTTAATGATTCAAGGCGGTTACAATTTGCTTGCAGATTGGCACTCAATATGCTAAATACTCCTGCATCTTAGAAAAAACCTGAAATTACGCCTGCGTTTAACGCAGTAAAAACCACCAAGGAGAATATCAGATGAAAAAGATCAGCGCCGTAGTAGTAGCAATGTTTGCCGTCACCGCTTTTGCAGGAGCAGCTTTTGCAGTATCCGACGTAATCGAGCTGCCGGCATCTATGGGTAAAGTTTCTTTCCCACACAAAAAGCATCAGGAACTGCTGAAAGATTGCAAAAAGTGTCACGAAAAAGGTCCGGGGAAAATTGCCGAGAAGAACAAAGACTGGGCTCACAAAACCTGTAAAGGGTGCCACACCGATATGAAAAAGGGACCTGTTGGCTGCAAAGACTGCCACAAAAAATAAGCTTCTGACCCATACGTAACAATCAAACGGGGGTAGCGCAACAGCGTTACCCCCGTTTGATTTCCTCGAAAACAGAATAACCCCGCCCTTGTTTTATCAGAAGCCCTTCTCGCTGCATCGATTCCAGATTGTCCTGAACTGTTTTCCGCTCAGCCGCCAGGGTGACCGCCAGTTCTTTCGCCGAGATCTGCGACCTCTTCAAGACCTCCCGTAACATACGGCTTCTCAATTGGCGATTGGAACCCTCGAAACGGCTCTGCTGCGTATGATGCCGACTGCGGCGGCCCGGATTCGGGTAGAGTTGCTTGAGCATGACCCCATAATCCATCAGGGCATAATACCAGCCGCGTGGATTGTCCCGATCAATGGTTGCCGTGATAAGCGGCATGATCTCGCTGTCGCCGACTTTTTCCCGGCCATGGAAAAAACAGTGGATAAAGACCGTACGGATGTTGGTCTCAATCAGTGGTTCGGCTACGCCAAATGCGAATGCAGCCACGGCACGTGCGGTATAGGGGCCGATGCCCGGCAGTGATTGCAATTCGGAAATAGAGCGAGGGAATTGTCCGGCGTAGAAATTATCGATCTCTTCGGCACATCGTTTCAGATACAGTGCCCGGCGGTTGTAGCCTAATCCCTGCCAGATCAGCAGCACATCAGACAGAGGTGCAGCAGCCAAAGCACCAACAGTCGGAAATACGCTCAGAAATTCGACATACTTGATCTTGACCCGCTCCACCTGAGTCTGCTGCAGCATGATTTCAGATACCAGAATATGATACGGGTCATCGGTTTCGCGCCATGGCATGGGACGGGGATTGTTCCGGTAATGCGCATAGACGGCTGAGCGAAAGCCCGTGATGAGCTCTGGAGAAAGAGTGCCGCTCTGGTGAAAGACCGCTGACAGATATTCCGGTGTCAATACCTTCACCGCAGCGCCAGCTCCATACTCTCAAGCTTTTTCACCCGGTCGCGTAACCCGGCCGCTTTCTCGAAATTCAAATCTTTCGCCGCCGCCAGCATCTCTTTGCGCAGTTTTTTCACCAGTTTCGGGATCTCTTTCGGCGCAAGATATTCCTCTCCCGCCTCTGCTACTCCGGCAGGCTGTGTAACGTAATCCTTCTCCTCTATCGATTCCAGAATGCTGCGCATTCCTTTTTTGACCGTTTCAGGCGTAATGCCGTGTTCTTCGTTGTAGGCCAGCTGCCTGATCCGGCGGCGTCCGGTTTCATCAATGCAGGCCTGCATGGAGCGGGTGACACTGTTGCCATACATCAACACCCGGCCGTTGATGTTCCGGGCGGCACGTCCGCAGGTCTGAATCAGGGATCGTTGCGAACGGAGAAATCCCTCTTTGTCTGCATCAAGTATGGCGACCAGAGAGACCTCCGGAAGATCGAGCCCCTCCCGCAGCAGATTAATCCCGACCAGTACATCAAATTCTCCCAGACGCAGGTCGCGGATTATCTGCATCCGCTCGATGGTGACGATGTCCGAATGGAGATACTTTATCCGCACCCCCAGTTCGCGGTAATAGTTGGTCAGCTCTTCAGCCATCCGCTTTGTCAGGGTTGTCACGAGCACCCG
>VFJW01000133.1 GCA_009885845.1 Geobacter sp. | reverse complement strand
GTATGCTGTTTCTGTTCGTCGGCTCATAGCTTTGCGCTCCGGCTTCCTCCAGACCCCTCCTCGCGGAGACGCCCTTGCCTTCGGCTAGTACTTGGTTTACTCTGTCATCACGACAGTGACTGGATTCTAGTACAGGGGACTTGCACCCCATAAGTTCACGCCCATGACGGGCGTACACAAGACCGTTGGACGCCGACCGGGCGGAAAAGCTGCCCGGACGGGTCAACGGCCAAACCGTTGAATCGTAAGAAAAAGGAGGAAGTATGGCTGTTCTGGTTGAGGGCCTTTCTGTGATAATACGAGCAAGTGCAATTCATGATAAATTTCCCGGAGGCTGGGAAGCGTTCAAGCATATTGTTCCCAATAAAACATTGTGTGCCGACAATGAGATTGTTCGCATTGGTTTTATGACCTCAAATGACGTTGAATCTTTCATAAAGAACCTTGAAAAAGAAGGACTTGGATTTTTGAATGATGGAGAGGCTATTGATATTGTAGTTGCTGACCAGATGAGAGGATTGACATCAAAGTGTAGCTGGGCTGAATTTGGCCGTATCAATTTAGGGCCTAAACGAAATCAGGAGGTTGGAGCCTGTCGATTAGTTGACAGCCAAGTCATGCAAGTTGTAACTCCACCTGACTGGAAGTTTGACGGTTCATTGAGTGAAACATATGGTTTCGTTCCATCTGGTCAAAAACAAAATGGTTTAAAATTTCTCAGGCATGAAAACGATATTGATGTCTACTATGATTCACTTTCGGAGAAAGAGGTTTACGTGGGACGAACCGGAGAGTGAATCCAACCATTCGGCGGCAGTTGATCGGCACGGAGAACCGCGCCGACGGCTCAAATATCTTGACTAGGTTCACTAATATGTTAACATTGGCAATATGAGACGGATAGACTTTTACAAAACTGCTACTGGTGCTTCACCTGTTGAAGAGTTCCTCGACACGCTTTCAGATGCCCAAACCAAAAAAATATTGTGGGTTATGAAGTTAGTGAGAGAACTGAATCCAGTGCCGTCTCAATATTTCACAAAACTGGTGAATACCGACGATATCTGGGAAGTGAGAGTGCAAATAGCCGGTAATATCTTTCGGCTTTTAGGTTTTATTGAAGGCGACCGCCTTATTATTCTTACCAACGGTTTTCAGAAAAAGACACAAAAGACACCTCGTCGTGAAATTGAACTGGCAGAAACCAGAAAGCGCGAGCATCAAGGCAGAGAGGTAATTAACAATGGATGATCTCGAACGGTATGTTGAAAAACGTAAAAAACAGTCTGTAGAATTTGCCAAATCTTTTGACGCTGGATATGAAGAGTTCAAAATTGGCGCTATGCTCCGGCAAGCACGAGAGCAAGCAGGCATAACCCAAGAAGAGCTGGCAAATCGTATTCACACCAGAAAGTCAGCAATCTCACGAATAGAAAATCACGCCGACGACATCCGACTTTCAACGCTACGCAACATTGCCATGGCGTTAGGCAAGCATCTTGAGGTACGTGTGGCTTAGTGGCCTTGCGACAAGGAAGCAGAAAATGGAGAGGCTATTTTTTGAGAGACGATTCAAGGAAATAGTCTCTTCGTGCATTTATGATCACAAGTACCCAAAAGCAAAGCTGAAACCGGATATTCAACCAACGGCAGCACCGGTCAGCGGGAAAAAGCCCCCGCAGAGCCGGTGTGCCTTATCACGTTAATCGCGAAAGGACTACAATGAAGAAACTACCCATCGCTCTAATTATTGTTCTGATCTGGATTTCAGCAGCACACGCCGCCACTGCAACTTCGACAAAATTCTCCGCTAATACAGACGAAATCCCATTACCGAATAACGTTGACCTTGATTATGAAAAACTGAAGAAAAAAAAGATAATAACCGTAGAGGTGCCAGCGATCCTGCTTAAGAAGTCACTAATCATATCTGACGTGAGAAAAGCTACTAAGACTCATAAAGACGAAATCAACTTCCTTATTGATTAGAGCAAGTGGCAGGGCTGGTATAACGATCAAGGGAGTAGTGGCAGAGTCCGGCCATTAAAAGAAAGTATCGAGATCCCTCATGCCATGCAAAACCCTGACAATATTTATGCCGTCGCTAATCGGCATATAAAAAATCAGGTACATGCCTACGGGGAAACTTTGTAAGCCGAAATGTAGTTCATCCCGGTTTCTTCCCATATTCGGGAACCGTGCGAGTTTTCGGCTTGTTTCCTCTATTTCATCAAGGAGTTTATCCGCATGGTAAGTGTTGTCTTGGGCAATATATAACCAGATTTCGTCAAGGTCGTTTTCAGCCTCGGGGCTCTTGATGATTCTCAACATCAGGCGCTAGCCTCGTTTTGTTGCGCAGCAAGCCGCTTACGACCTCGCGCCTTGATAGCACTCACGTCTAATGGTGTTGGCTCACCGCTATCCAAGCCTTTCTTGATTTCGGCTCTGAGTTCTTCAACACGCAGGAGTTGTCTCCGGTCTCTAACTTCAAGAAGACGTAGTGCATCGCGCATAACTTCACTTGCAGAACCATAAAGGCCGCTCTCCACCTTGCTTTTTACCAGTGTTTCGAGTTGTGGTGTAAGTGATATGTTCATTTTTAGCACCTCCTTTGACCAAAACAATAACAGAGAATAACAAGCTTTGTTATAAAAAAGTGAATACAGAAGATTATTTTGAAACTTTTTGAGCGAGAAGGAAAAATGTCCAACAAGGCTTACGACCTGCCCTAAAAAACCGGCAGGTCAAAGCCAAAGCCGTTACTCGCGACCTTATGTCGCGTTGAAGACTGACTGGCTGAATCCTGTGAGGATCTGATCTAACCGGTAAAGTACGGAGTCAAGCCGTCAGGTGCTCCAGTCGCTCCGTACTCTGGCTGACTATATCCGCCGGAACAGGAAATGACGGGAGTCTTTACGGCCTTTATGACAACTGTGAAATGATGCCAAGAACTCCGTGAATCAATGCTGTTACAAACAGGGCAATCCCGGTTTTGCGATGAATGCCGAAAGGCAGTTTGATCCAACGAAGTCCCGAGCTGAGCTGCAGAGACAACAGCAGCAGGTTTATCAGACCGAGAACCAGAATGATGCTGACGCCGCCTATTTTCATATTTTGATTACTCCGTAACTTTAATCAGAGCCTTAACCACTCCGTTGCTGCCATGAATATTACAGTCTGCCTGGGCGGACACTTCAATGGGGGCAGTCACTATCTGCTTGAACTCACGTTCAAAGGTGGCTGCCTCAGGGGTGCTGGTCCATGAAAAATCCCAGCGCGTTACCTCTTTCCCAGCCACACTGATCTGAGCCCAATCAACATGATGAATAAAATTGTTGCCGCTGTGAGTCACCTTTATTTTTATGGTGGCCTCGGTTCCAATCTTGACACTTTCAGGCGCACTGATCGTAACGGTTGCCTTGTCAGCGAAGGCAGATGTTGCAAAAACCAGCAGTAGCAGCAGTGACGAGATGGCTGTTAATCGAATTCGAAAAAATGGTACCATGTCTGTGATCTCCTTTTTGGTTGATAGTATTTATAAAATGGCAGAATCCTATACTGAATTACATCCCTCGCAATGTATCTACTCTACTGCCGGCCACCTCCTTTCGTTGCCTGCAGTGGTGACAGCTCCAACAGCCTCGGCCACAGGACCTTCCACGTCGGCCAGTCGTGATCTCCCGGTGCCGTAACCACCTGATTTGCAGGCAGTACCGCCGCAAAAGCCCGATTGCTTTCAGCAAAACGGTCACTTTCACCAAACCCCAGAAACACCCGTTGTACCCCCTTTGTACCTACCGAATACTCCTTCAGTTTTGGCCATACTTCGCTATCCAGATCGTCGCTGGCTCCAACGGCGGGTTGCCAAGAGGCAAGACCTCCCGCAGCTGATATTTCTTTCAGAAGTGTCCCGTCCCCCAGATAAGGTGCCAGCAGGAACAGACCCGCCAGATCACCGGGGTTGGCGATGTCGTACAGAACGGCGCCGAGCCCGCCCATAGAGATGCCCACAAGCCAGATATCACGGTAACCGGAAGCTTTTGCCGGGATGATGACATCCTCCCGGATACGCTTCAGCAGAGTCCGATCGACGTAGTAACCGAGATGAGCCTCAACTCCGATACTATCGACTGAACCATTCTGCTTGGCAAGCATCTGGACAAATTCTTCCTTTTCATAGCTTTTCACCGTATCTCCGCGACCGGGAAGAAATACAACCAGAGAACGGCGTTCCACCATTTCTGAGCGGTGAAAGGAGGTGGTTCCGATAGGGATTGTGGTCGCCGGTATACAGGAAACCAGCAGTAACAAGGAAAGGAGCAGGCATGGCATGGTGAGTAGTTTCATGGGAACTCCTGAAACGATTCTTTGACTAACCGATTTCTGCCGGGAAGCAATACATCACAAACAAAGAGTAACGTCTCTTTATACAACCGTCAAGAGCATATAGGCTACCGAAAAACGGCCGCTTTCCGGAATCATGCAGAGGATGGTATCACCCTTTTTGAGCCGATCTGAATGAAACAGCTCCTCCAGCATTATATAGATCGAAGCGGAACCGGTGTTTCCCATTGTTGCCAGATTTGAGAACCAGCGCTCCAGCGGGATCGAAAAACCGATCTCTCCCATCCGGTCATGGAGCCGTAGACGGAAATAATCTGACGAATAATGGGGAAGAAACCAGGTGATCTGTTCGGGGGAGAGACTGTGCTTGGCAATTACCCGGGTAAGGGTCCTGTTCACAATGGTGCTGATAATTTCCAGGTTCAGGAGTTTTACGTCCTGCTTCACCAATAAGGCTGCGGCAGTGGTTTCGCCATCCAGAGAGCGCCAGCCGGTGATACTGCCATCATCATTTTTTATCGCACCGCTGTACATACAGGTTTCCAACTCGCCGGCAAAGGAGAGAAGCTCGATCCAGTCAATTTTTAACGACAACCCCACAGAAGACGGAGCATTACTGACGTAGGCGGCGGCAGCTCCATCTGAAAGCATCCAGCGCAGAAAATCAGCGTCAAATGAAATGCTCGGGCACGACTCCAGCTCTGCCGCTCTCTCAGGCGACACCGCATCGAAAAGCTCGGAACGCATGAACGAAGAGGCAAGCTCGGAACCGGTCGCCACGGCGTTTTCGGTAATCCCGGCCGCCACGTTCAGAACCGCATATTTCAAGGCGCTTATTCCGGAGAGACAGATGCCTGAAAGGCTCGCCACATCACAGGGAGCACTTGCCAGTTCGCCATGCACCATCAAGCCGTGACCCGGCATAATCTGATCGGGAGATGAGGTGCCACAGGCAAGGCACTCTATATCATTCAGTGAGAACCCGTCATACGGGTGTAACCGACGTACCGCCTCGGCAGTGAGCTGAGCGTTGGTATGGGTAATCCTGCCGCTACCAGGGTCAATGGCATAGTAACGCTCGCGGATTTTATTATTTCTGAGGATGATTGCCCGGGTTCGAGAGGGGGTCTGGTGCACCATGCCGAGAACCTTCTCAATATGCTGATTATCAACCGGCTCGTTAGGAAGAAACGTCGCGATATCGGTTATATATGCTTCCATTACTGAAACCTCCTAAAGTTTTGCTTTGGCATGAAACTGCTTGAGAAGTCGTGCGTACTGCTCGTAAAAACGTTTCTCTCCGAGACGGGTCGGTATCACCGCATTGGTGAGCGTATAATAGTCAAGATCCCTGATGGTGATACGCTCTTGCAGTTCGGTATAAAGCGGCGTCCCCGGCAGAGGGGTCAACACTGTCAGTATCGGGAGTTCGATAGCATGTCTGATCACATACTCCTCCAGAGCATCAAATCGGGCATCATCATAGTCGGGCGAGACGATGAAGTCACCAACGATTGTAATGCCTAGTTCATGCAGGATGGTTATCGCTTCGTCGTTGATGGCAACTTTGTTTTCCTTGTTGAAAAAGGTAAGGTCGCTATCGGCAATTTCCTCAAAACCGATCACTACGGAGCGCAATCCCGCTTCTTTCCACTGCCGCATGAGTGCCGGATGGCGTACAACCGTATCCGAGCGCACATCAGCGATGAAATTCTTCCTGATCCCCGCCGCAACGATCGCTTCGGCCAGCAGTCGGGCATGTCCGATGTTGCCAAAGGTGTTGGCATCAACCAGCCGTATTACCGGAATATCTCCGAGCAGTTGAATGTCCCTGATAACCGCTTCGATCGAGTGAGTCAGATATCGCCCGCCTGTCTGCGAGCTGATGCAGCAGAAAGAACAGCTGTACGGACATCCGAAAGCGGACACAACCAGGCCGAGTTGCGAACCGATTGATGAAAGAGTATAGCTGGTGCGATGAGCTGCGACCAGGTCGTAGCGCGGAGGAGCGTGCTCGACAAGATCAAGTGGCCCATAATTTCGCGGTGTAAAGGCAAGTGCGCCCCCCGGTCTGGTAGCAGCAACTCCCGGTATCGCTCCGGTCGGGGTACCCGACTCGATCGCTGCAGCCAGTTCTGCAAAGCTGGCCTTGCCAAGACCAATGACAATATAATCTATGGCGGGATGATTAAAGAAGGCGGGATCGCTGCTTGCATGAATGCCTCCCACCACAATCTGCGCACCGCAACTCTCTTTCAGCTCTCCGGCCAGCTTCAGAACTGTATTGGCTTCGCAGGTAACGGCAGTGAAACCGACCAATTCCGGCCTGAAGTCCTCAAGCGCTGCGTGCAGACCTTCCGGCTCTGCCTTCAGGTCCAGAATACGAACGTCATGGTTGTCAAGATTACTTGCAAGCACTTCAAGTGCCAGCGGCTCACCGCGAAAGATCTGACGGATCGAATCAATGCCATAGCGTTCCTCCGGAATGCTACGACCGCAGTTGGGCGGGTTGACAAGCATGATTTTCATAGAGCTTCCACCTTTGACGTCAGTTCATCCTGCTCTGGCAAAGCACCACTCACTTTACCTTTACGATACGTGTTTACCAGGAAAAACGTAATACCAGCCCCTACCGCCCCTAGCAGGGGACCGAGCAACAAGGCCCCGATCAGCCATTCCCAGAGACGGAGATGAATCTCCGCTACAAGTGTGTGCCGGTTGAATTCGTACCAGAAACTCCCATACATGAGGTAATGCCCAAGCTCAATACATAAAAAAGGCACAAAGGGAGCACAGCAGATATTGCTGGCGCCGACCGCCGCGAGCTTGTTGAGGTGAAGCCTGTGGCTGGCGTACACAATAACTGCGATTCCGAACGGAATAATCGGCAGCGAACCGAGGAAGATGCCCACCCATACGGCAGCTGCGAGCTGTGCTGCACTTGAGTGTTCCCGCGTCAGCGCCCTGAAAAATAATGCCGGATGAAAGATGCTCGGCAATCGGTCTGCGTCATTTTTCCTCCGGAACAGACGACGGTGCGGCCAGGGTATCAGCGAGCGGGTCACCAGAAAGGTGTGAAGGCAGCTGAGGCGCAGATTGTCCTTGAATTTGTGAAAATGCGAAATCCTCTCGTCGCCCGGAGGGTAGTAGACCGATACCGGAGTGGATAACAGCGGCAGACCCGCCCAACTCCCGCGCACCAGCACTTCTATCTCGAAAGTATACCGCCGCGAAAGGAACCGGGAACTCTCCAGAAAATCAACCGGGTAGAGCCGGTAACCGCTCTGGGTGTCGGGCAGCGCCTGACCGCACTCAAGGCGCACCCAGAAATTCGAGAAATCCCGACCAAAAAGGCTTGAGCGCGGCACATTGAGAGTATCCATTCTGCGCGCGCCAATGACAATACAGGGCCAGGATAAAGAAGCAGTTTCCTGAAGCAGCCGCGCATCAACCGGGTCGTGCTGACCGTCTGCATCAATAGTCAGGATCGCCTGGTAGCCCAGGCTTTTCGCCAGATGCGCCGCTGCGAGAATAGCGCCCCCCTTACCCTTGTTGACCGGCAACCGGTGGCGTTCTATGGGAAGATTGTCAACACTGTCAAAACTGCCATCCGTGCTGCCGTCATCCAGAACGAGAACAGGAAATCCCTGGGCAAGCACACCCTCCGTAACTTCGCGCAGCGTCTTTACATGATTGTACACCGGAATGACCACAAGGGTTTTCAGCTCAATCGCGACACCGTTCGATTCCATTACAGGTACCGGTGGGATTGCGTGCAAATTGATCATGCTCCCTCCAGCTCTGCGGGAGTTGCAACAGTCTCGGGCCGGTGAGCTATGACTTCCAGAAGCATGCCGCCTGACAAAAATGACTTGAGAAGATGGGAGGAAACAGCTATCCGCTCAAACCCGGCTGCCGTCAACATCACTTCGATTTCCCTGCGGCTGTGGGACTTCAACCAGAGGCCCTGCCTCATGGCGTTACCAATCTGAGTAAAAAGCCTGAACAGGGAGCTGCGGGCGGTAATGAAATAAACCGTACCTCCAGGCTCGACATGACGCGCCAGACGGATGAAAAAAGCGGGTAGATCGACAAGATATTCCAGTGCCGAAAAAGCACAAGCCACCGAAAAAGTTCCTTCGAGCGGCATCGTTTCAACATTCCCCTTCAACGTACGGATATTTCCCACATTCTCTGCAGCAGCTTTTTTTTCAAGCAGCTCCAGCATGTTGCCTGAAATATCCGCAGCAATCACCTCGGTGCAGTTGCGAGCGATATCAAGAGTGAATATACCGGTTCCCGCTCCAATTTCGAGCACACGATTGGCACCGGCGAAGAGAACAGGGAGCTGCCGCGAAAAAAGTCGATATTCAGTGGAGCGGGAGAGAGAAACCGTCGTGGAAAATTGCTCCTGATCGTAGGTTGCGGCCAATCCGTTGTAAAATTGCTCTGCCTGATTGGGTCCGGATTCGGAGGCGCCCCACTGCATAACCTCTTTCCCGATGAGCTGATTCAGAGGAAGGATCGGCAACCCCTTTTCTTTCAGCCCTTCGATGATGACCGAAAATTCCTGTAACAAATGTGTCACGTCCCCCTGTCGCGGAGCAACATCGTGGAGCAGGATGATGTCACCCGGCACCACTTTTGCCAGCAATCTGCGCGCCAGTCCCGTTACCCGTCTGTTCCCGAAATCCGCACCACGTCGACTGAAATTGACACAGAACATACCGTTTTCAAGCAAAATCCGCCAAAGACGGGCGTTGGTAATTCCAACCGGCGGGCGGAATGCAAGCGGCACGATACCAAAGCGGAGGAATACGCTCTGTGCTGAGACAATTTCCCGCTGCAGGATGTTGCGACCTTTGAGCATCAGGAGCGGTGAGTGACTGTAGGAATGATTCCCTACCGCATGACCGGCAGTCAATATTGCCCTCATAATGTCGGGATAGCGCTCTGCCCGCACCCCGGTCACGAAAAAAGTAGCCGCAACTCCATGACGCTTCAGGAGGTCCAGAAGCAGTGGAGTAACCTCAGGATCGGGGCCGTCATCAAAGGTCAGGGACACACCATGTACCCTTTTGTCGCCACGACTGATAATAGGAAGAAAGAAGCTGAAGCGGGGAAAAAGCGGGGCGATGCAACAGATGAGAATAAAAATAATAAGTGGCAGAGCGGCCAGACTTACATTCATAAAAAGCAGCACAATAAAGAGTTGAAAAGCACCCAGAGCAACAAAATGGGCTGGGGACAGGGGGCAGATCATCAATCATTTCCTTTTCATGAATTGGAGAACGTCAAACAGGCTCACGTCTCTGCATGCGTGAGAAAAAGTCCCCTCAAAGAGGTATGATAAAATGACTAAAATCAGTAAAAAAGTCAAACAAAAGGCGGTACAATTTTCACCGTGTGCGCAACTGAAACCGTGCCCGGCGGAACGTGTCGGCAGAAATCTGCAGATGAAACGAATAAAATGAATTAATTCAAGCGCAACACTGCATCGCTCTTTCTCCTTGCCACACCCGACAAAGCATTTATAATACCCTCCATGATCCCTGCTCTTCTCAAAGAAAACCTTGCTCAGCGTATTGCAGATGCGGCCACCAATCGTGAGGCGGCTGTAGATGTGATGAAAGAGCTGCAGCATCATTATGGCTGGTTGACCGACGAGGCACTGGGGGAAGCTTCAGTTCTGCTCGGCTTGTCTTCACTCCAGGTCGAAGAACTGGCGACGTTCTATGAAATGATCTATCGGCGCCCGGTTGGCCGCCATGTAGTGCATGTCTGTGATTCGATCTCATGCTGGGCAGTTGGCGGTGATACGTTGCTGAAATCACTGGCACAACTTCTGGGAATTGCTCCCGGTTCGACGACAGCTGACGGCATGATAACCCTGCTCCCCTGCTCCTGTCTCGGTAACTGCGGCGAAGCCCCCTGCATGATGATCGGGGAAAAACAGTATGGCCGCCTGACTCCGGAAGCCGGCGCACAGATAATGTCTGCATTACGGGATGACCCGCCTGCCGGATCCACCAAAAAACCACCACTTGTCTGAATGCTTCCAGAGTGCTATGGTGCTGTGCCGCAACACACTTCCTCAAAGAGGACAACTACCTGTATTAAAAGGAGAGTACGATGAAAATAATGATTACAATGACCATCGTTGCAGTAAGCATCGGCATGATGTCAGTAGCTGCTATTGCAGCTGAAACCGGTGGTGAGGCGATCTTTAAAGCCAAATGTGCTTCCTGCCACCCTAATGGCGGCAACATCATCAATCCTAAGAAAACTCTCAAAAACATGAAAGACCCCAAGGCGATCACCAAAAAAATCCGCACAGGTGGCAGCGGCATGGCTGCATTTGATGCCAAGGCACTATCTGATGCTGACGCAAAGCTGGTTGCCGACTATATCATCAAAACCTTCAAGAAGTAGCCGACTCCGTCGGGAAGACGACTGATGTTTGTCTTCCCGACGGTCTTTAATTCATGGAACAGCTCCTGCTCAAACATACCCGCGCTGGACAGTGCCTCTCTTTCGAAGAATACCGTTCGACCGGTGGCTTTGCCGCGCTTGTGAAGGTGATCAGGAACTGGACTCCCGATGAAGTTCAGCAGAGCGTCATCGATTCCGGTTTACGCGGTCGTGGCGGAGCCGGCTTTCCTACCGGCAGAAAATGGTCGTTCGTACCGCGTGATCTTACCGGTCCCCGTTATCTGATCTGCAACTGTGACGAAATGGAGCCGGGTACCTATAAGGATCGCGTGCTGCTGGAGCGAAACCCGCACCTGCTGGTGGAGGGGATGACTCTGGCGTGCTATGCCCTCGGAGTACAGCATGCCTTTATTTTTGTCCGCTCCGGCTATGAGCAGGTCGCCGGGAATCTCCGCGATGCGATCGCTGCTGCCCACCGTTCCGGCTATCTCGGCAAAAATATTCTGGGGGGCGGATTCAGCCTGGAACTGGACGTCCATCAGTCAGCCGGACGATATATCTGCGGCGAGGAGACCGCCCTGATCAACGCACTGGAAGGAAAACGCGCTAATCCCCGTGCCAAGCCCCCCTTTCCGGCAGTTAAAGGGTTGTGGGGGCAACCGACTGTTGTCAATAATGTTGAGACCCTCGCCAATATTCCGGCAATCATCAATGATGGACCGCTCCTGTGGAAAAACAGGGCAGCCACTCCTGAAGCCGCCGGCACCAAGCTGTTCTGCATCAGCGGGCATGTCGTCAACACTGACTGCTTCGAACTACCGCTCGGCATGACCCTGGGCGAAATCATCGACGGCCCCTGCGGAGGTATGCGCCCCGGCAGT
The DNA here is from genome assembly GCA_009885845.1 of Geobacter sp. Taxonomy (GTDB): domain Bacteria; phylum Desulfobacterota; class Desulfuromonadia; order Geobacterales; family Pseudopelobacteraceae; genus JACRCG01. Next base: position 60,845 of record VFJW01000133.1, on the reverse strand, counting down.
CGCTTCAAGGCCTGCATCCCGGGTGGAGCCTCTACACCATACTTTACGGACGCGCATCGTGCCGTGCCGATGGATTTCGACCCGGTGGCCAAAGCGGGGTCACGTCTCGGCACCGGCGGCATTGTCGTCTTTGATCACACTACCTGCATGGTCGCAGTAACACTCAATCTGATCCGTTTTTTCGCCCGCGAATCGTGCGGCTGGTGCACTCCCTGCCGCGAAGGGCTCCCTTTCGTGCAGCACACTCTGGAGCGGATCGAATCAGGTCGGGGAGAAGCGCGGGACATTGATATCCTGCAGGAACATGTCAACATGCTGAATTATGCCTTCTGCGCACTTGCCCCGGGTGCCATGGGTCCGGTAGACGGACTTTTGAACCATTTCGGAGATGAACTGCGGGAACATATCTCGGCGGGACGCTGCCCGTTGGAAGGAGATTATATCTGCTGATGGCTCATGCTCTTCGCATAATCATTCTTGTTTTGACTCTGGCAAACACTTCGTTTGCCCTCACCGAGATACGCACCATTCCGACCCGCCCGGGCGTAACGATGGATTTTCTTGCCATGACGCCGGAAAAAACAGGCCTGCATGATGCTCTGATTCTTTTCCCCGGCGGAAACGGTGCCGGACCGTATAAAGTGACTGCCGGTGGAGTCGTCAGCGGCTGGAATTTTCTGGTACGGAGTGCCGGAAATTTTACTCAAAGCGGTTTTTCAGTGTTCACGGTTGCCCCGCCATCCGATCACTCTACCGGCATGAGTACCGGTTTTCGCGAATCACCCGAGCATGCCGAAGACATTGAATCACTGACCGCCTACCTTGGAAAGCAGGGGTACGAACGTATCTTCCTGGTCGGCAACAGCCGCGGGACTCTTTCAGCAGCCTACCTCGGCACGCGCCTCACGGACAGTCATGTGAAGGGAATCATATTGACATCGGCACTTGAGTACGAAAACTTCCTGCGCTGGCTTCCGCTCAGACAGTTGCGGCTCCCGGTTTTGATGGTTCACCACCGGAACGATGCCTGCCGGGTCAGTTCATTTGCAGAGGCAAGAATAACGCAGGTTACACTGAGCGCTACGACAGAGGTAAATTTTACCGAAGTCCATGGCGGAGCCTACCCTCGTTCGGCTCCGTGTGACAACCTGAGCGCTCATGGTTTCTTCGGAGTTGAAGATAAAGTTGTTCAGGTCATCGCCGACTGGATCGGAGGTCGCAAGACCCCGGACACAATCGAATGAAACAGGGATTGAACGGATAAATGCCCCGGATAATAATTGACAACATACCGGTCGAGGTTCCGGATGGAACCAACCTGCTGGAAGCGGCGCGAAGCATCGGCATAACCATCCCGCATTTCTGCTGGCATCCTGCACTCGGCAAAGCCGGCGCCTGTCGGGCCTGTGCGGTCATGATGCTGGAGGGGCCGGTCAAGGGAATTCAGATGTCCTGTATGCTGCCGGCTCAGGAGGGCATGGTGGTTTCAACCGGCGACCCGGAAGCTGTCGCCCTGCGCCACTCGGTGATTGAGTGGCTGATGATCAACCATCCTCACGACTGTCCGGTCTGTGACGAAGGGGGCGAATGTCAGCTGCAGGACTTCACCATTGCCGGCGGCCACAGCATCAGACGCTACGACGGCCTGAAACGCACCCACGTCAATCAGTATCTCGGCGAACAGATCGAACATGAAATGAACCGCTGTATCCAGTGCTACCGCTGCGTCCGTTTCTATCAGGAGTACGCCGGCGGCACCGATTTCGGAGTCACCGGCCGGGCCGGCAGCGTCTATTTCGGCAGACAGCAGGACGGGCAGCTGGAATCACCCTTTTCCGGCAATCTGGTCGATATCTGTCCTACCGGCGTATTTACCGACAAAACCGCCCGGTTTCGCGCCCGTTACTGGGACTACGACATGGCCCCCTCAATCTGTCCCGGTTGTTCATTAGGATGCAACACCGTCCCGATGGCCCGGTACCGCGAATTGCTCAAGACCACCGCCCGTCGCAACGATGCGGTCAATGGCTGGTTCATTTGCGATCGGGGCCGCTTTTCGAAAGCCGCCGTCAATTCGCCGGATCGGCCGCGACTGGCGTTGGTGGATGGTGAAGCGGTCAGCATGGATGTCGCTCTGGACTGCCTGCGGGAACGCCTGGCGGGTTTTCTTGAGCTGGACGGACCGGAGGGACTGGCCATAGTCGGTTCACCCCGGATGTCCCAGGAAGCCGCCGTCATGGCAGCCCGCCTGCGGGAAATTACCGGTGCCGGCACACTCTGTTTTTTTGCAGAGGCAGAACAATCTGCGGCGACGGCTGCCGCAGTTGCCCTGTTGACCCGCGATAATGCCGCATCCCAGGAAGATGTCCGCCGATCCGACCTGATAGCCGTAATGGAGTGTGACCTGCTGAGCGATGCCCCCATGATGGCACTGGCGGTTCGTCAGGCCTGGCGAAACGGTGCACGGGTGTATGTTTCAGGCAGAAGCGGAGTTGAGGTCCTGCCGTTTGAATTTGAAACTGTCCGCGCACTTACTGATATCCCTTTCAGCTCCGCAACGAATCCGGTACTAATCTGCGGTGCAGACAGGAAGGGAATTGACAGTATCCGGAGTACTTCTCTTGAAGGAGTAAAACTCGCTCTTGTCCTGAACGGCCCGAACGCTTTCGGCACCGCTTTACTTGCCGGGGGACAGGAAGCGGTGTCGTTCTCCGAAGCTCTGGCAGACGGCAGGATTAAGGGAATCATCACTCTGGAGGCTGATCTGCCGTCAGAGCTGCCACCGGAGATCAGAGTGCTGGCTGTCGCTGACTGGCTGCCGACACGGCTGATTGCAGCGACTGAGATTTTCCTGCCGGTAACTTCATGGGTTGAAATGGACGGCACCTACATTAACCATGAAGGGCGCGCCCAGCGCTTCACAAAGGTGATGCACCCCGGATTGCCGATCAAGGGGCTGTCGCCGGAACTTCACCCGCCGCGAATTCACCGTCATGATGCACCGGGGGGGGATATTCTCCCTACCGGAGAAATAGTGTTACAACTGTTGGAGCGTTTGGGGAGTGAGCGGACCGACCTGACCGGTTGTGGCGATACATGGAAATTTCTCACGTTGCTCGAAGCAGAGAGTAACGGATTTTTGATCTACGAAAGGAATAACGGCCCATGAACACAGCAATTTTGATAATGGCCCACGGCAGCCGCATTGTCGAGGCTAATGATGCGGCTCGTGACGTTGCGGCAATGGTACAGGAGATGACCGGCTTCGGGATCGTCGAAGTCTCGTTCCGCGAACTGCACGAACCGGATATCCAAAAAGGGATCGATGCCTGTGTGGCGAAGGGTGCAAAGCGCATCCTGCTGATGCCCTATTTCCTCTTCATGGGGGCTCATGTTCAGCATGACCTGCCGGAAGAGATCGCTGAGGCGCAGAAACGGTATCCCGGCCTGATTATGGAAATGGGCGGGCATCTGGGTGTACACCGGAAGCTGGCGGAAATCGAAGCCGAACGAATCGGCGAAGCACTGGAAAGACTGGGGTGGCACTGATGGATTCGTTGAGTATGAGACCTGAAGAGATTGAAACCGAATCATTTCGCATCATCGATGTCGAGGCGGGTGATCATGGCTGGCCCCGGGCGGAATGGCAGATTGTCCGCCGCGCGATCCATACCAGCGCCGACTTTGAATACGCCCAATCAATGGTACTGTCGGAGGACGTCGTCGAACAAGCGATCGAGGCGCTCCGGAGCGGTGCCGGCATTGTTACCGACACTAACATGGCGCTTTCCGGAATCAGCAAACCCCGTCTGACCCCTCTCGGCTGCCGGGTCTCCTGCCATGTCGCTGATCCGGATGTCGCCAAACTGGCTAAAAACGAGGGAATCACCCGCTCCATCGCCGCCATGCGCAAAGCGGTTGCCAATCCGGATAATCGCATCTTTGTCATCGGCAACGCTCCAACCGCACTCTTTGAACTGCTCCGGCTGGCTGAAACAGGTACTGCAAAGCCGTCCCTCATCATCGGTCTGCCGGTCGGTTTTGTCGGGGCTGAAGAGAGTAAAAATGCTCTGGCATCCGGCACTCATGACATCCCGTTTATCACCAACATCGGGCGCAAGGGCGGCTCAAATGTAGCGGCCGCCGTGGTAAATGCCCTGGCAATCCTGGCCACCTCACCGCAATGAAAACAAAGTTGCGCTCAGGATATACCACCGGAGCCTGTGCCGCAGCAGCCGCGAAAGGTGCGGCCTTGATGCTTGCGCAGCAGACGTACGTCTCCGAGATCAGCATTGTCCTCCCGACCGGAACAAGCGCCCTATTTGCGCTGCATGGTCAGTCATTTTCAAAAGACAAGGCGAGCTGTTTCGTGATTAAGGATGCCGGAGATGACCCGGATATAACCAACGGGGCAGAACTGCATGCGCGGATATCAGTGACTCCCTGCGATTCCGCTCAGAGAATAATTCTGATCACCGGCGGCATCGGCATCGGGAAAGTCACCAAACCGGGCCTGGCAATTCCCCCGGGAGAATGGGCCATAAATCCGGTACCGCGCCGGATGATTACTGAATCGGTCGAAGCTGTCCTGCCTGAATCCAAAATTCAAAATTCAACATTCAAAATTGAAGTTTCAATCCCCGACGGCGAAGAACGTGCAAAAAAAACCCTCAACGCACGCCTGGGAATCATCGGTGGACTTTCAATTCTCGGCACTACCGGCATTGTCCGCCCCATATCAGCCAAAGCCTGGACCGACACCATCGATGCCGCCCTGGACGTTGCCAGAGCCTGCGGCTGCCCGTCGGTTGTCCTCTCCACCGGGCGCAGCAGTGAGATGGCGGCACAGCAACATCTTCCGAATCTGCCTGATGAATCCTATGTCATGATGGGCGATCATGTGGCCTATGCGCTGCAAGCCTGCGCCAGGCGCGGCTTCAACCAACCGGTCATCGCCTGCCAGTTTGCCAAACTGCTCAAAATAGCCTGCGGCTATCAAAACACCCACGCGGCGGCATCAGAACTTGATCTGGCCGTGTTGCTCGGATGGGCGGAGTCAGCTCGAGTATCCTCCGAATATCTGTCTATTATTTCGCACGCCAACACCGCCCGCGAAATTGCAGTTGCAACTGGCTTTGACCGGATACTTATGGAACTTGTAGCCGATCGGGCAAGAGAAGCCGCTGCAGTTCATGTACCCGGAATGCTCGCACATCCGTTGCTCTGCGGGTACGATGGGACGGTTGTACGATAAATTCATATTTGTATTTTTCTGAAATCTGGATACAATATCAACTGATTCGGAGTTAACCCAATTATGAAAAAGGAGACCGCCAATGAAAAAGATCCTTATCGCTCTGTTAGCTGCAAGTCTGTTGCTGGTGGCAATTGTCGCGTTTGCTGACAAGACCCTTCCTGTGTACAAAAAAGGGGACAGTGTCTATGTGTGTACCTGCGGCGATAGCTGCGACTGCAAGACCATGTCGCGCAATGCGGGAAAGTGTTCCTGCGGCAATGCGCTTGGTAAAGGAGTCGTCAGCAAAGTTGCAGGCGATAAGGCGGTTGTTACCGTTGACGGCAAAGAGTTGAACTTCATTACCACAGCCAAGTATGCCTGTGGCTGCGGTGACGGCTGCAACTGCGGCACCATCAGCCAGAAACCGGGCAGTTGCAGCTGCGGGACTGAAATGATGAAGGTCCCGTAGCAAGCCGGTTTCAATTACCTTAGGACAGAGTCCTGCCTGTTCATACATATCTGCCGATAAAAATATCGGACATTCGCCGATAGTATACAAATATCCGGGCGTATACAATTTCTGTGGATTCAGACATCGTTCCCGATTAGTCAAATTGAGTACCATGCGACGAAAGAGGCGATCAGGAAGTTGCCTGATGAATTAACCGTCTCCGGTTTCTTCAGGAGCAGCATGACAACGTCACATCGCTATATTACTTCACTGCTCATGACAACGATCTACCTGTTGATCGTTGTCACTCCTCTGGTACCGCTTGCCATGCAGTCGAAGGCCATCGCCCATGCCGTTACCGGGGAGTGTTCGGGTGACTGTAAGGTGGACGGCTGTTCACTGGAGCGGAGTGCCGCCCATACCTGCTGCTGCTGGCAGAAAAAAAAGTACGATGCCGGTGATGCCCACCTTCCTTCTGCTTCAGATGTCTGCAGCATACCGCCTGCACCGGTAGTTGAATCCTCAGAAAAGAGAGCCGACTGTTGTGATGCGCCTGCTCATGCCTCACATGAAAAGAGTGCTGAAACGACGGCCGCTTCCACGCCTGCACCTCACAAATCAAAACCGGTCACTATCGGCAATCCCCCCTGCAGTGGTGGCAAGTTGTTCACACTGTTATCTATTGAAACCACCCAGCATCTGCCGTATTTCTTTTCCGGAGAGCTGCTTTCTCCGGAGCAAATTCCTCTTGCCGCCATTATACCGGATCGCCTGACATCGCGTTACGTCGATCCACCTGATCCACCCCCGATAATTTCTTCCGCTTCCTGATTCAACGTATTTCCACACCTTTTCCAAAGGATAGCACCCTTCTGGTCGCTCTGTTGCGCCGCCGGTTAAGGCTGCGCACGTTGACACGTGTGCTGTACTTGTGTTGCACTCTCAATCAAGGAGACCTTTTATATGAAGTCATCGGCATATATCCTTTCCAAAGCGGCAGTAATCGTCTGCCTCTCAATCATCTCATCCGGCTGCAGCAGCTCCAGCAGCAATACCAGTAGTATTACCCCATCGACGACGACATCAGTGTCCGGTGTCGTCATGGCAGGGCCGGCCAGCGGCACATCAGTAACCGTAAAAACAACCTCCGGTACGGTTGTCGCCGGACCGGTTACTACCGGGGCAGATGGTTCATACTCAATATCAATTCCAAACTCGGCTCTCACCGGCGATCTCGTTTTTGACGCGAGCGGCGGGACTTTTTCTGATGAAGCGACAGCAACCAGCGGCGTGACAATGGGGACACTTACCAGCCATGCCGCTGCCGGCAGCCTCGCTTCCGGAGCTACCGTCGCCATCGATCCATCTTCAACAATCATTCAAAAGCTGATTGCAGGAGGAAAAACCAAGGCTGTGGCAGAAAGTACATTTCTTGCGGCATTTGGCTACACCCCGGACAGCTCGATCAAACCCGCTTTCGCAGGAATGTCCAGCGCCTCAACAACTCCCCAGCGTCTTGCAGGACTTCGAGCTGCGGCATTCAGCCAGTTGGCAATGGATCTGACGCTTTCTCCAGGCGATCAGTTTGCTCTGATCAACGCCATAGCTGCCGACCTTGCAGACGGGACACTTGATGGCGGCTATATAGTGGCTACCAAAACCATGCCGGTAGATTTGTGCAGCAAATTCGCTCAGGCGCTGATGAATTTCCAAATGAGCAGTGGCAATAAATCCAGATTGACGCCTGACAGGATAGGGGCGCCCCCCTTTGCAAAAAAGGTTGTGACAGCCAGTTACATTGTCGAATATGTCCCGGGCATGATGGCAGCTACCCAGGGAAAATCGACCTTCCAAATAAAGCTCAGCAACCTTGATGGTTCTGCTGCAACCGGAAAAACCATTACCCTGATGCCAAAAATGTATATGGCCAGTATGTCCCACTCAACTCCCGTTGATACCGTCGTGGAATCTTCCACACCGGGCACGTATGACTGTTCTGTTTATTATCTGATGGCATCCGGTCCCGGCATGGGCATCTGGGAACTGAAGGTGATGGTCGGCATGGAGTCCGCAACATTTTATCCACCTGTTGCAATGTCCATGGGCACGACAAACCGGGTGACTCTCAAGGGGGTAAGTGACGTTATTGGCTCCATGATGGGAATGGTAACCTCCAAACGCACCTATTATCTCTTCAATGACAGCTCTACCTTCGGAATGAGCAGTGCCCTCAAGTTGTTCATAGCAGCAGCCGATGACAGCATGATGATGAAGTTTCCAGCCGTTTCGATCGGCAGCACACTGCATAACGAGATGAACGTCGCCAGGACAGTAGCAAGCATGGCCATCGATGCTTCTACTGATAATGGTTCCACCTGGAGCAGCCTGACTGCCACTGGTTCAGGTCACTGGTCCGTTTCAGGATTAACCGGGCTGGCCGCTGGCGGAACGGTCTGGGTACGGGTAATTATAGACGGCGAACAAAAAACGACCGACGGCACAGTAGCCGTTACCGGAACAAACGATTTCGCGACATTTACCGTTGTCGCCGGAATGTAGCACGGCTATGAAACAGGAAACCCTTTCAATCATTACGGCAGCCCTCCTCGCGGGGGCTGCCACCCTTTTCCCTGCTCAATCGCAGGCCGCATCCTGCTGCGGCGGCGGTTCAGCGGCATCGCTCACCGTTCCCAAATATGCCACCGCAGTTGCTGACCTCTCCTTTGATGCGGAACTGTATGACGGCTACTGGAATCAAAACAGGAAGCATATCGCCGACCCTTCCGGTTCTGATCTTAAGCAGTATCGGATGAACATGGGGGCGGGATATCGTTTTGCGACTGATTGGCAGACAAGCATTTCACTGCCGTATATCTGGAACGACAATAAATATTCCGGCGTTTCCTCACAGACAAACGGGCTTGGAGATATGACCGTTTCGCTGACTTATGAACTGTCGGACGACAACAGTGCCTGGAAAGTGCGGGATATCGGCGATATGATCCCGGGGGTATCCCTGGGATTATCGTTCCTGCTTCCCACCGGCCTTTCTCCGTATGACAACCAGGAGAGCAGTTTTGATATTACCGGACGCGGCTTTTATCGGTTAGACGGTACGCTGCTGATTGAAAAAACCATCCGCCCCTGGAATATTTCTCTTGCTCTTGCCTACGGCACCTACCTTGAACGATCCATCAACCGTGAGTATGGGAAATATGTGGAGCCATACAAAAAAGATCTGGGCGATCGCTTCTCTGCGTCACTTTCCACCGGGTATACCTACATACTTGGCACCGGCGGTGACAGTATAGCCGGCAGCGTTTCCTACACATACATGAAAGAAGCCGACGCCAGTTTCAACGGAAAACGGGACTCCGGCAGCGGTTTTGACAAGCAGTCTCTTGGCCTTGCCGTTACCTATTCTAACAACGACAGTAACTGGAGCATCAGAACCGGTTGGAACCATGCTGTCAAACAGAACGGCTGGGGACAAAATTTTCCGACAACAAACGTGCTATCAGTGGGGGTGCGCTATGTTTTCCTGTAAATCAGCAGCACTCCTGTTGTTCCTCGTCGGCTTGACCGCCTGCGGTGACAACATGTTTCCTTCCGGTACAGACAAGCGCCCGGTGATCCAGTCCGGCAGCAGCGGCAGCAGCGTCACCCAGAAAGCACCCGATTTTTCGGTTTCAGATACCAACTACGCAACCGTTACACTAGCGTCTTCCTTATCCGGAAAAAAAGGGGCTGTCATTTACTTCACCATGTGGTGCCCGGTCTGCGACAGTCACATGAGCAGCATGCGCACTTCGATAATCCCGTCATTTTCTGATGTCAATTTTTTCCTGGTAGATTATCTCTCCGGCAGCGTCGCCGAATCCGCGGCATCTGCCTCAGCAAATGGCTATGCCGGTGGGGTGTTCACGACACTTGTTGATATAAACCATACCCTGACCAGCAACTTCAATGGGACCATGGGGACAACCGTGGTTGTCGACAGTGCCGGCATCGTCAGGATGAACGAAGACTACCGTGATGGTACAAACCTTCGTACGATCCTTACCGCTCTGCCGTAGTAATTTAAGGTAATTCAAGGAGTTTGTATGAAACAGATAAAACTTGCGGTCTTTTCAGCGGTAACGACATTACTGCTGCTGTTTCTTCTTGGCATTACCGCTTTTGCCGGGACTGACATTGACAACCACCGCGACTGCGCACACTGCGGCATGGATCGAAAAGCGTACGGCTACAGCAGGATGCTGGTGGAATATAAAAACGAAACACAGATCGGCACCTGTTCGCTGCACTGTGTAGCAACTGAATTGAACAGCAAAAAAAACGAAGCGGTGATAACATTCAAAGTCGCTGATCGCAATACACGGCAATTAATTGATGCAGAAAAGGCTGTCTGGACCATTGGAGGTACAAAGCGCGGCGTCATGACAATGCGTGCAAAATGGGCCTTTGCCACCAGAGAAGCAGCACAGAAATTTTTGGATTCCTACGGCGGGACTGTTGTAACCTGGAACGAAGCGCTGGCTGCAGCCAGAGTAGATGCCGCACCGAAACTGAGATAAACAACTCAAGCATAAAGGAGATCACCACCATGAAAAAAATCTGGATCGCACTGTTGCTCGCACTCTCACTCGCCGCCGTCTGTCTGGCCGCCGAAAAAGTCGAAGCACCGGACTCCTGTAAACATTGCGGTATGGATCGCACAATATTTTCCCATAGCCGCATGGTTGTCTCCTATACCGACGGCAGCAGCACCGGCACCTGCAGCATCAACTGTGTGGTAACAGACCTGAAAGAGAGTAAAAAAGAGGTCAAATCCTTTCAGGTCGCTGATTATAACAGTAGAAAACTGAGCGATGCAAAAACAGCGGTCTGGGCCATTGGCGGCAGCAAGAAAGGCGTCATGACCAAAACTGCCAAATGGGCGTTTGCCGAAAAAGCAGACGCAGCAGCCTTTATAAAGTCTAACGGCGGCACGCTTGCCACTTTTGACGAGGTGCTCAAGGCGGCCGAAATGGATGCAGCAGACCGGGCAAAAAGCATGAAGCCGCATGACCATAAAGGACATGGCAACCACAAGATATAAATACCGCAAACCCTGTGTTGAATGAGCCGGCAGAAAAAACTTTCTGCCGGCTCATCCGCATTTTGATGTATTGTTCATTTCCTGTGAATTAGCTCAATTCACCAAAGGATTAAACCATGAATCATCCCGGCCGTTTGCTGCCGTCTCTGCTATTCTGCCTGATGCTGCAATTTTCACCGGCAGCTGCGACAGTAACCGCACCAGCATTGGACGCGAAGGATATACGCACTCTCTGCTCCGATTTCAATGAAATCAACAGCGCCATCCGCGACGGCCGCATCAGCAAAGCTGCGGCCCGTTCTGAACTGCCGGTAAAACTCGCCCGGATTCGCACGGAATACTACCAGCGCGGCGGCAGCGACTATCCATCAACCGGCTGGGTGTTTCCGGTGGCAGGCTACACCGCCGCTGCCATCGACAAAGGGAAAAACCACGGTTTCGTACCGGGCGGCTACGACTTCTTCAGCGGCAATCGCCACGGCGGCCATCCGGCGTACGACATCTTTATTCGCGACCGGAACCAGGACAGCCGCGATGACCGCACCGGCAAAACCGTTCAGATCGTATCCATGACCGCCGGAGTCGTTGTAGCGCTCGAAAATGAATGGCAGCCGGGGAGCAAACTGCGCGGCGGCAAATATATCTGGATCTACGATCCCGCGAACGAACTGCTGGTATACTACGCTCATATTGAAGAGCTGTTTGTTGAATTGGGAGCAATAGTAAAGCCGGGCGATCTGCTGGCAACCATGGGTCGCAGCGGCCTTAACGCCGCAAAGCGTCGCTCACCGACACATCTGCACTTCAGCGTGCTCCGGATAATAGAGGGCAAACCGGTACCGGTGCCGGTCTACCGTGAACTGCGACAAGCCGGAAGCCAGCTTTCGCACAATTGAGCGCGTATCTAACCAGCACACTTATTCCGTTAATCAACTCACATTTCTGTTGGATTTTTAATAAGATACCGTTATATATGCTGCCAGTACGCACCATTGAAATAAAAAAACCGGTAAAAGCTACCTATATGAGGAACAAACATGTTCCCTATATAGCTAGCCGATTACTTATATAAGGAACATGTTCCTTATATACGGAAACCGGTGATTAACGAGTTGGGACGAGATGTCATCATGAAACCGAAATTACTTTTCATAGCTGTTCTATTATTAGTTTCCTGCAGTCCCATCCGAGGATGCATGGAGTCGTCTTTCACCTTGACCCCTGAATCCAGACTTCCTAAATGGTTTCCGCTACCAACAGGGTATACAAGAGATGCAGTAACTGTGAAGTCATATTATTATTCATCGCCGTTCCCGGTTGATAATGCTGTTTTTGAGTTAACCGACCAGAACGACAAGTTACTCATGAAAGCAACTGGGAAGACGTGCTGGCATCCGGAAACGAAGAAAAAACGGAATAAATATGGAGGTCTTGATCCAGATAGCTATCCTCATTACGTATATGTTCGAGTGAATGGCACACTGGAGGTCATCGAGCATATAAAGGGGCCAACATTCCGAATCATCGATGATCAAAAACTTTTCAAGGAAGCTCTTGAGTCAAACGAGTGCAACTAGAAAAAAACCTAATATAAAGGCGAAGTCCCAACCAGGCAGTTAGACGCTGACCGGGCGGAAAGACTGCCCGGACAGGTCAACTGCCACACCGTTCTGAACAATTACCACCCCAACACCTCCGTATCCCGTTTATAGCGGGCAGAAAAGGTGAGGGGTGGTTTTGTTTTATTCGAATGGATTCTATTTAAATTCGGCGTGATCTTCCAGCTTCCACTTGCCGTTTTCAACCTTCATGAGAGACATGCCGAGTTGGTTTACGCCCGAATGATCCGTAGGAGACATCGTAAATACCGAACCGGCACCTTTAAGACCCTTGGTTCCTTCAATGGCATCACGCAAGGCAGCCCGGAACTTCTCCGTACCTGGCTGGCCGCTTTTCAGAGCCTTGGGTACTGCTGCTTCAACAATTTTCAGTGCATCCCAGGCGAGAGAAGCGAACATGGAACGAGGCCCGAATTTGGCCTCATAAGCTTTTATGAATTTGAGTGCTTCGACCTTAGTCGGATATCCATCAGGCAACTGCTCTCCAACAACAACCGGTGGCGCAAGCATAAACGAACCCTCCAGCGCTTTTCCACCGATGCGGAGAAATTCAGCATTGGCTGCCCCGCCCGACTGGTAGATCTTCCCTTTGTAGCCACGCTCGATCAGGGCAACGTGAGGAAGAGCCGCCGGAGTACCGGATGATGCAATGAAAATTGCATCCGGATTTCCCTGCATTGCCTTCAATACCTGTGCAGTGGCGCTGGTGTCGGTACGCTTGTATTTTTCGATCGTCAGCGTTTTGATCCCTTTCGGCTCGGAAAGGGCTTTATACGCCACAGTACTGACCTCTCCATAGGCGTCATCCACCGCAATTACCGAAACCGTTTTTACCCCTTTCTTGACCATGTGATTGATCATTGCGGTCCCGTAAATGGTGGTGTTGGCAGGGGCACTGAATATCCATTTGCGTTTTTCGTCGGTGGCAGAGATAGTAGCCGGGCCGGGTGAAAGCTGGATCATAGGGGTTTTTGACGCTGCTACCGCCTCAATCACTGCCGCAGACGTGGGTGATGTCGTGGGCCCGATCAGAACGTCGACCTTCTCCTCCGAAACCAGGCGCTTTATGTTCTGAACAGCGGTCGTGGTATCGGTGGCATCATCATAAATGACATAGCGGACTTTTTGTCCGGCTATGGTCGAAGGGCCGAACGAGATGGCATTCTTCTCAGCGATGCCGAGCGAAGCCGCCGGTCCGGTCGAGGACAGGTTGACACCTATCGTGATTTCCGCCTGAGCTGCTGCACCAATTGCCATAACTGCAAACATACTGATACCTGCCACAAACTGTTTCATACATTACCTCCCTGTTTTTAGGTGGCCGCCAAGTGCACACCGGTTTATTGACTTCACTCAACACTCAACACTCAACACTCAACACTCAACACTCAATCTTAGCCTCAACCCCTCCAATCCCGAGGTAACTTTCGATAACCCGCGGATTGTTTGCCAGTTCTCTGCTTGGACCCTCAAGGGCAATTTCACCGTTTTCAAGGACGTAGCCGTAATCAGATATCTGAAGTGCCGCCCGCGCATTCTGTTCGATCAGCAGAATGCTGACACCAGTGGAACGCAGGCTGCTAATATTATTCAGGATTTCTTTGACTATCAGCGGCGCAAGCCCCAGACTTGGCTCATCAAGCATCAGCAGAGTCGGTTGGCACATGAGGGCACGACCAAGAGCAAGCATCTGTCGCTCACCGCCGGAGAGACTTCCTGCCATCTGGCTTCGCCGCTGTTCCAGACGGGGGAACAGTTTGAATACAGAATCCAGAGTTGCCCTGATCCCTTTGTCGCCCCGCCGGTAACGGGTAAACGCTCCGAGTTCAAGATTGTCTTCCACTGACATCTGTGAAAAAAGTTCCCGTGTTTCGGGAACCAGGCAAAGTCCTTGTGCAACCCGGCGTTCAATACTGACGTTCCCCATATTGTTTCCGCAGAATTCAATTATTCCCCGCGAGGGAAGCACACCCATGACAGCATTCAGCAGGGTCGATTTTCCGGCACCGTTCGGTCCGATAACGCTGACGATCGTGCCGCGGTCAACGCTGAGGGATGCGCCGTAGAGTGCCTCAACCTTTCCGTAGCGGACATTCAGGTCGTTCACGGTGAGAAGTCGTTCCGACATTATACCCCTCCCAGATACGCTTCAAGAACCGCCGGATTTGACCTGATTTCCTGCGGCAGCCCTTCAGCCAGCTTTTCGCCGAATTCCATAACGACAAACCGGTCAACAAGATTCATCAGAAAGTCCATATCATGCTCGACAATCAGGACGCTTAACCCTTCTTTTCTCAGATCTGACAGCAGGTTAGCCAATTCCTTCTTCTCGAGATGGCGCAGGCCGGCTGCCGGCTCGTCAAGAAGGAGTAAAAGAGGATCAGCACAGAGAGCCCGGGCTATTTCAACCACACGCTGATTGCCGAGAGACAGACTGCCGGCTGGATCGAACATACTGCCTTCAAGCCCTACCCTTCGAAGCTGCCGGGCTGCTTCTGCCCGCACACGTTCATCCGATGCCCGGTTCAGGCTCAATCCGGCAGAAAAGATTCCATCGTGCGTACGGAGATAAGCGCCGATCATGACATTTTCGATCGTTGACATCCCTGGAATCAGGCGGACATGTTGAAAGGTGCGGCTGAGTCCAAGCTTTGCGATCCTGGGAGGACGCAGGCCACTGATAATGTGATTACCGAAAGTTATGTCTCCGGCCGTGTGAGGCACCTCACCGCTGATCAGGTTAAACATGGTTGATTTGCCGGCTCCATTAGGCCCGATCAAGCCGACAATCTCACCTGATGAGATATCAAAATTCATTCCTTTTACCGCTATCAGTCCACCATACGCTTTTGTTACATCAGTCACCTTGAGCAGAGGAGTACCCTTCATCGGCTGAATTCGCATGTCAAGATCGGATGATCTGGCGACAGGCCGCGCCGCTTTCTGCGGCAGCAGCCGTTCTACGAAGGCCCAGATACCTCCCCTCATCCACTGGAGCACCACAACTATCATAATTCCGAAAACAATTATCTCAAAATTCCCGGATTGACTGATCAGTTTCGGCAGAATCCCCTGCAGAACCGTTTTGAGGAGAGTAATGACCGTGGCGCCGGTTATAGCCCCCCAGAAGCTGAAAGCCCCTCCGATGGTTATCATAAAGAGGAATTCGATTCCCTGGTTAAGCCCGAACGGCGACGGGTTCACAAATCGCTGCATATGAGCATAGAGCCATCCGGCCAGGCAGGCAAGAACAGCCGAATAGATGAATACAACGTTTTTCAGCCGGAGGCCACTGGCTCCGAACGCTTCCACCATTGAAACCCCGCCCTTGAGTGCCCTGATCGCACGCCCCTCGCGGGAGTCGAGCAGATTTGTCGATATCCATAACGCAACGAGACAGACACCCCAGATAAGGTAGTAAAAGATTTTTTCATCCGTCAGCTCCATGCCAAACAGCCGCAGAGCCTGAATATCGGAAATCCCGTTTGAACCTCCCAGAATCGGGATGGTGCCGAACAGAAAATAGAGGCTGATTCCCCAGGCTATCGTGGCCAACGGGAGATAATGGCCACCCATTCGCAATGTAATCGCTCCGAGAATAAATGCAACCGTCACCGTCAACGCTATTGCGACAAAAAGAGCCAGCCAGGGAGACCAGGCAAGATGCGTGGTAAGCACCGCTGACGTATAGGCCCCGAGTCCCATAAACGCAGCCTGCCCAAACGATGTCAATCCGGCGACCCCGGTCAGCAGAACCAGACCTATTGCGACAATACTGTAAAGTCCGATGTAACTTCCCATGGTAAGGTAGAATGAAGGGAACATCGGAATGATCAGCAACAGCAGCAGAAACAGCATATAACCGAATCGGCGAATCATTCCTCTTCCTCATAGTGAACAGTGGATAGTGAGCGCCACAGCAGGACCGGGATAATCATCGTAAACACGACAACATCCTTATAACCGCTCAGCCAGAAAGACGAGAACGATTCCGAGAAACCTACTATCAGGGCACCGAATGCGGCTAACGGATAACTGGCCATACCACCGACAATCGCACCGACAAAACCTTTAAGACCGATCAGAAACCCGGAATCATAATAGAGCGTTGTGACCGGACCGATAAGAACCCCTGACAGACAACCGATTGCTGACGCCAGTGCAAACGAAAAGGTACCGGCGAGATGAGGGCTGATGCCGACCAGACGCGCTCCGTTTCGGTTGAATGCGACCGCACGTAATGCTTTTCCATACAACGTTTTGTTAAAAAACCAGGCCAGAAGTGCAATAAAAACCGAACTGGCCACATAGACCCAGAGACTCTGTCCGGAGACAGAAAGGAAACCGAACTGGAACTGGGCATCTGAGAACGGTGGAGTGCGTACCCCTTCTGCTCCAAAAAATAGAAGGCCCAGTCCGACCAGAACAAAGTGAACCGCCACTGCTGCAATAAGAAGCACCAGAACGGTCGCATCCGCAAGCGGTCGGAATGCAACTCGATAGAGGAGCGGCCCCATCGGCATGACAATCAACATCGTCAGAAGCACCTGCCAGCCAAGCGGGAGGTGCAACGGAGTGCACACTTTTACCAGACCGGCAATGACGAGTGGCGGCACAAGCACGGTAGCGAGGGATCTGGGCAATTCCTGTCCCGCTCCGGACGTAAGCAGTCTGAAGGTTTCCATTACGGCAGCAATACCTGCCAGCATCAGCAGCAGCCACACTGTACCGGGCATAACGCCCATCTGCAGGCTCGCAAGAGTCAGTGCTCCATAGGACACAAACTCCCCCTGTGCGACAAAAATCACTCGCGTTACTCCGAATACAAGTATCAACGACAGTGCCAACAGTGCATAAATCGCGCTGTTGGTAACTGCGTCCTGGGCAAGGATCAGAAGTGTCTGAAAATCCATGGGAACCTTTCTTTTGTATCAGGAAACAATAATTACATCCGGTCCCGGGGTCGCCAAGTATAACCGGGCAACAAGTTTATCCCGCCGTTCCAGAGCAGCTCTCTGATTAATATACCCTTTATCGGTAATTTCGTTGGCATCAATCGAAGGCGGCTCGGTCATCAACATAATCCGGCAGACCCGGGTTGCCGATCCCGTGTGCGTCCCGTTGTATGTTGACATCGCCGTACGCAGATAATCAACCACTTCCTTGCTCATTACAAGCTTTTCAATTGACAGGGCGGCCTCGCTGTCACGACAGAGTTCTCTGCATCCGGCGATGTTCGGCCAGGCAAGTATCCCGACAAATTCCCGATCGTGACCTGTTACAAGCGCATCCTGAAGAAGCGGGGCCGCCGCGGTCAATACTTCCAGCCTGGTTTTTCCGACATGTACCCAGGTTCCGGTCGTGAGCTTGTAATCCTCTGCAATTCTCCCGGCAAATGAAATGCCCTTTCTCGGATCAGTCGGATCGGCAAACATACCGGCATCACCGATCTTGTAGAATCCATCGGCATCAAATGCATCTCTGGTCAGATCAGGACGGTTCAGGTAACCGGGAGTAACATGTGGTCCTTTGACCCGTAATTCGAACTTTTCATCACTCGGAACCATCTTCAAAGTGACTCCCGGGCAGGGAAGCCCGATTACTCCGGCTCTGTCAATAGGAAAGTGAGCCGATGTTGCAAGCGGAGAGGTCTCGGTTGAACCCCAGGACGATGTCATCGGCACTTTGCGTCCGGTAGCCTGAATGGCAACAGCTTCCAGCCTCTGCCACAGATCTTGCGGCAACGCAGCTCCGGCATAAAAAATGAGTTGCAGCTTTTTGAAAAAATTGTTCCGCAGTTCTTCATCTCGCTCAAGGTGAGGAAGCAGCATGGCAAAACCGGACGGGACATTAAAATATATTGTCGGTGAAATATCCGCAAGATTGTTCACGGTTTTCAATACCAATGCAGGCACCGGTTTCCCATCATCTATATACAGGGTTCCGCCGCTCTTGAGAACCAGATTGAAGTTGTGATTCCCTCCAAAGGTGTGATTCCAGGGGAGCCAGTCTACAAGCACCGGTGGAGTAACCTTCGTAAACGGCCATAATTGCGCCAACATCTGCTGATTTGCGCAGAGCATCCCGTGTGTGTTGAGAATCCCTTTCGGTTGTCCGGTGGAACCGGAGGAAAACAGAATTTTTGCAATTGTCCCGGAGTTGACTTTCGCAAAAGCCTGCTCCACCTCGCTGGTGGCAGGGGTTTCAAGCAGATTCGCAAAAGAAGATGCTGCAACGTTATCGACCTGCCCCTCCTTTATGACAACCTCTACTCCGGCGAGGTCCAGAGCATGAAGGACACGCGAAAACATCGTACCGTTTTCAGTGAAGATCAGTGCCGGTTTGACTTCCGAAAAAATTGCCTTCAGTTTGAAGAAGTCATCACTCAAAAGCGAATAGGCGACCGAAACAGGAGCCACCGGAACTCCCGCAATAAAACATCCAAGCATGAGGAGAGCATGGCTGATGGAATTGCCGGATAGAATCATGACCGGTCGCTCCGGTCCAAGTTTCCGGTCAATCAGTGCCTGGGCTATTGAATCAGCCCGACAGGCCGTTTCACGGTACGTCAGAAGATTCCATTCTCCTGAAGGATTTCGTTCGCCGATGAATATTCTGTCGGGAGTTTCTTCCGCCCAGTAGCGCAGCAGCACTCCCAAACTGTCCTCGTATGGTTCAAGCGGCATAGGCGAACTGAGAATATAACCACCATCCGGCGTCTCTTCGACGTTGACTAATGCCGGCGCAAAGTCGATCGGTACAAACTCGGTCTGATGCATAATCTGTTCTCCTCCTGCTGTCTGCTGAGGCTTATACATTATATTTTCCCGATTCCTTTGCCGTTTCTGCCAGCAGCTGTTTGGCGTCAAGCAGCCCTTCAACCGGATAGGCGGTTAATCTGGCTGCAATCATGTGCTGTTCAATAATCGCTTCTCCTTTCATGAGGTAAGCGGAACAACGACCGGCCGCCAGATTAAACCGGGATGCCTGTTCAAAGGAGACCACCTTAAGCACTGCAGAGAGAAGTTCCTTTCTGCGTGAGCTGGCGGCGGTAAAACCTTTTTTCCCTCTCAGGAGAACGCTTTCCAGTGCAAAAATGCTGATACTCATATCAGCCACCGCCAGCATGATTTCCTGAACATCCTTGCATGGTTCGGAGATTCCAAGCAGAGTGAGAAAAAGATTTTTCAGGTTGGCCAACAGCCTGAACTCCAGAGGAAACAATTCATCAAAGATACAGGAGGCTTCTCCATACCGGATTTCAACCCGGGCCGCCTCTACATGTTCGTGGAGACTAAATATCCCGCTTTCAGACCTGCGAAGCAACAATGTCGGGATAAGTATTCTGTTGATCTCATTGGTCCCTTCGAAAATCCGCTGGATCCTCTCATCACGGTAATAGCGCTCGGCAGCATAATCGCAGATATAGCCATACCCACCATGAATTTGCACAACCTCGTCGACTACTCCCGCGAGCATATCGGTACAGAAGACCTTTGCTATGGCACATTCAATGGCATATTCCTCGATTGCCTTCTGATACCGCTCATAATAATCGGTTCCGTTCCGGTCCAGAGAAGCAATTCTGGTGTCAAGCATTCCAGCTACACGGTACACGACGGAATCCGAGGTAAAGATGGCTGCCGACATATCCGCCAGTTTTTCCTTGATGGCACCGAAGTCACCAATCATTCGGCCAAACTGTTTTCGTTCAGTCACGTAGACAGCCGCCTCGGCAAAAGCGCCCTTGGCCATGCCACCGGCAGTTGCTGCAACTTTCAGGCGTCCGATATTAAGAACATTGAAGGCGATCTTATGACCCTTGCCCGGTTCCCCGAGAAGATTGTCCACCGGTACCTTGACGTGATCGAGAAATATCTGGGCAGTAGAGGAGCCTTTCAACCCCATTTTATGTTCCTCTTCACCAACAGAAAACCCGGCAAACCCTTTCTCGACAAGAAAGGCAGAAAAGTGTGTTCCGTCAATCTTGGCAAAAACAGTGAAAAGATCTGCGAAGCCGGCATTGGTAATGAACTGTTTAACTCCGTTCAGGACATAATGCCGGCCGTCAGGCGTCAGAACCGCCGTCGTCCGGGCACTCAGAGCATCACTGCCGCTATTCGGCTCGGTCAACGCATATGCCGCAATCCAGGCCCCGGAGGTAAGTTTATCGAGATAACGCCGCTTTTGATCGTTTGTTCCGTAGTAGACGAGGGGAAGAAGCCCAATGCCTGTCTGGCCTCCGTACGTTATGGAAAAAGAACCCCCCGGAGCAATTTTTTCCGCCAGCAGCATACTGGTAACCTTATCAAGCTCCATACCGCCGAAATCCTCCGGCACGTCGACAAGGAAAAGTCCCAACTCGGCACACCTGCGTAATTTGGCGACGACAAGTTCAAAATCCTGCTGTTCCATTCTGTCAAGATCAGGCAGTACCTCCTTTTTTATGAATTCATCTGTGGTATCAGCAAACTGACGCTGCTCAACAGAGAAGTCCTCCGGCGAAAAAAAACTCTTCATAGCAGTACCGGTTAGCAGAAATTCGCCACCTTGCGCCAGCTTATCTTCCATGGTGCCGCTCCCGAACACTTGCTCTTTTAAAACTACTTTTGACCATAAATATCTTATTAACCTCTTGATGATCAAGTACTAATTCATTTGTATGGCTGCATGCTGCGGAAAAGCAAATATATTATGCTACACTGTTTTGCATGTAACATGCCATATATACATTACCCAGATAATAGCTCTTAACTATCCGGTATTTATCATATTTATTTTTAAAACGTTTTTTTCTTTCCTATGTAATTGAAACAAACTACGATATTTCGTAGCTCATCATTGCCGCCACACACGACACTAAGGGTGCAACCGGCCTAACTGACTGAAAAACGAACGGGAATAGGGAGAAGAGATGCGGGACAGTGGCAAAATCATAAAGCACGATATTTCGTAGAATATACTTTATTTAGGAGGTACTATCGCTTTTCCTGATGCAAAGTTTTTTCATTTTCGACTCCAGCGTTGTCGGCTTGAGTCCAAGGATCTCAGCGGCGCCATGTGTGCCGCGCACACGCCATCGAGTCCGATCCAGAACTGAAATAATATGATTTCGCTCCATATCAGAGATAAAAAGTGACGGTGCAGATACGGCGGCGGAGATATCCGGCACATCAACAATCAGGCTTGGCCCACTACTGAGAATCATGGCCCTTTCCACAACGTTGCGCAATTCCCTGATATTACCCGGCCACTGGTACAGCTCCATGGCATCCATACTTTTTTTGGGAATCCGTTCAATTTTCTTATCGAAACTCCTGCTGAATTCCTCAACCATTGCCCAGACAAGCAGCGGAATATCTTCACGCCGGTCTCGCAGCGGAGGTACAGAAATCGGAAACACATTCAAACGGTAATACAGATCCTCTCTAAATCGGCCTTCTTTGACTGCAAGTGCAAGATTTCTATTGGTTGCCGCGATGACACGGACATCAACATCAACCGGATGGGGATTACCCAACCTTTCAAACTGCCCCTCTTGAATGACTCGCAGCAGCTTTGATTGTAATTCAAGAGGCAGATCACCGATCTCATCCAGAAAAATTGTTGATCCATTGGCAGCTTCAAAACGGCCGATCTGCCTTGAAACAGCTCCCGTGTATGCTCCTTTTTCACGTCCGAACAGTTCAGACTCAATAAGAGCAGCCGGCAGAGCCGCACAATTCACTTTTATCATTGCACGGTTCCTGCGCGAACCGGAACGGTGAATCGCTCTGGCAATAAGCTCCTTTCCTGTACCGGTTTCACCCAGGATAAGGACAGTGGAGTCGGTTGCCGCGACCTGTTCCACCCGCAGCAGGACTCTCTGAATAACATCACTCCTGCCTATAATCTCTTCATGTTTGTACTCAATATCGATCTGATCCTTCAAATAAAGATTTTCTGCTTCCAGACGATCTTTCAGTATCTCGATTTCAACGAGAGCTTTTTGAATCTTTTGGTCGGCGCGCTTACGTTCCACAGCATTGGTAAAAACATCCCACAATAATCGGAGGCGGTTGATAAGTTCTTCTGGCCAGGCCTGTTTAACACTGTAGGAAACAAATGTAATAAACCCGCCAACGACTCCTCCAACGCTTGCGGGAATAAACATTATCGACTTGATGCCACCCTGATCACGGCAGTACTCTTTTTCTCTCCACTGAGATTCAGGAAGTTCGTCAACATCAGATATTTCGAATATTTCGCCATGAAGAACCATTGATTCCCACACCGGGACAAGATTCGCAATAACAGCCGGAGGAGGTTGTATTCCCGGCAAAGCAAAAGAGTGAGTACAGAGCATCTCGCCATCGGGACTGACTTTCCAAACCGTGCTCCGGTCAACTCCAAGGAATTCAACAATTCTTTGCAGCCCCTGCTCAATTTTGCCGTCAACCTCGCTGACAGGCACATTTATAAAGGCCGCCGACAAGTCGGAAAGAAGGGCTTCAAACTTCAGTCGGTCTATTAGGGCGACTTCTTTTATCTTATGATTCTGATAAGCTTCCATTGGTGCTTATTCCTTCCGGCCGCTCACCCTGATGCAGCTGAATCAGCAAGAAAACGTGTTATTCCGGCCCGGATATCGGGCGGCATAACACCGGCAGCGACTCCACCGCCGGCAAGACTTGCAGACACAAGAACTGTTTCGATTGTGAGACGTTCCTCCCCTTTACAACTTGCACTGACACCCAGTGTGAATGATCTCGTCCCTAGTTTTAGGACTTCCAGAGACCATTCCAGTACTTCATCGAGCCGGCTTGCATTTTTGAAAGCTACCTGCATGCTGACGGTCGGGACTCCGAGTTTCCGTTCATGATGCAAAATGCCCCAAGGAACCCCCAGAGCATCAGCAAACCAATCTTCAATCAAACGGTTGAGCATCAGAAAATAGTTGGGGTAAAAGACTATTCCGGCTGAATCACAATCTTCAAAACGGACTTTATAAGAACGGGTAAAACGGGGCATGCAAACACCTCTTCATGGCAATCGGGGTACACATGAAAACAATTTCATTCTGTCCCTTCTACATTTGTTTGATTGCAACAAGACTTCCGTAGGCAATTGAACCAAAAAAGCACCCGGAGGCCACACGCCGGCGGGCTTCGTTTTTAAGAGCCTGGGCCAGATCTGCCCCGATTCTGCCACTTGCAGCGAGTACATTTGCACCACGATCAGCAATGGTAAGCATGTAGTCGGGTTCATTCGTTTCAACAATGCCCAGACTGCGCTGCTTCACAATTGAGAACCCTGCAGCACGGACAAGAACCGGCAGACGCTGAATCAGCCAGCGGTCATGTACAAGAGCAGCCATGGCAGCATCAGCACAGGCCTGCAGAGGATCAAAGTCACCATTGGCCAGAGTCGTCGACGTGTAGTTTCCTTCAAAAACAGCCAGGACACCGCCAGGGCGAAGGACACGACAGGCCTCACTCAGGGCATCTTCAGAACGGGGAACGTGGCTGAGCGTTGTGTGAAAAAAGACCGCGTCAAAACTTTCTCCTTCAAAGGGAAGCAAACGACCATCTCCTTCCACAAAACTAAGATTGGTATAATCAACTGCAAGCTTACGTGCGGTTGACAAAAATACGGGGGACGGATCAATCCCGATGACCCGGCCAGCAGATGGATGCTTTGCCAGTTCCCTGCTTACCGCCCCGGTTCCGCATCCTATATCAAGAAGTTCCGCGTCTTTCGGAAGTTCAATATCGGCAAGATATGTTTTGAGCATATCACGCTGCTGAAGATCCGCCGCCCGGAGTTCCAACACACTCGCCAGACGTTCCTGAACTTCGGTTTCTGCTTCTGCTATGGTGCTGTAAACATCGGCCATCTCAAACTCCTTAACATCTTCAACTCAACTTTCAATTGTTATATTGCGGCAGTTCGTTTCCTTGATTCTACTGGCTCCAGCAACAGCAATAACCGAAAAGGCAAGCATGATCAAAAATCCGGTGTGGTAATCTGAAGGTGCATATACCCGTAATCCATTTTCTATCCGGCCATTCCAGCTGAAATCCATCGCCCACCCGAACAGTGGCTGCATCACGGCAGCTCCGAAGAATAACCCCGTATTCACCAATCCGACCGCCATGCCGGATAATGCCGGCGCAACAACTTCCTTGGCGTTGGCAAAAATCACTATAAAACCGCCTGAGCTGAGGCCAAGAACGGCAAACTGGACAATACCGATCGGGCCCGGATTCCAGGGCAGATAGGCCAGGCCGACACAGGCGGTGGCGTAAAGAAGCGTACCTCCCAGAATAATCGGCTTGCGTCGCCCGATACGATCAGAAAACCAACCGCCCAGCATTGAACCGACTGCAAATCCAGCCAGAGCTGAGGTTGTATAGGCTGAGGCAGCGGAGCGAGCAAGACCGTGAACGTCACGCAGAAACGGAATCGCCCACAACCCTACAAAAGCGAGCATACTGCCGACCATCCCTAGACCAACCCACAGTCCTGGCCAGGCAGATCTGGTTCCGACAACACTCTTTAGGTCATCCCACCAACTATGGTTACTGGAAGAATGGCTTGTCTTCCCCTCCATTTGACGCATGGAGGGGAAACCCATATCCTCAGGACGGTTGCGCACAAACAGAGCAGTCAGCAGCGCAAGCAGCAGGGTAATCCCCCCCAGAGCCATGAATACTGATCGCCAGGAATAGCTTTTCAGTACCACAGCTAAGGGGCCTGCGGAAGCCATTGCCCCTACATTTCCCAACAGTACAGTCAGGCCGCTGATCATACCGAAGTTACGCTCGCTGAACCAGACGCTGTTACTCTTGAAAAGTCCTACAAATACCACTGAAACACCCAGACCGACCAATGCGCGGCCCACTGAAGCACCGGCAAATGTCCCGGCCAGACCAAATATGATCGAACCGCAGCCGGCAATCAGAGAACCGGCAGTGACAGTAACCCGCGCTCCCAGAGTATCAGCCAGCACTCCGGCAGGAATCTGCATGGCGGTGTAGATGTAGAAATACATCGCCGCCAGTGACCCCAGGGCCGCACCGGAAGTACTGAAGGCCTTCATCAGATCGGATGAAATCACCGCTGGAGCCATGCGGTGAAAAAAGGCAAGCATATAGACGGCAACCAGAATTGCGTAAATTGACCAGCGCGCCAGCAGGAAGCGCGATTGGCTGTAGGGATTCACGCCGTTTCGCCCATATCCTCCAACTGCAGTTCCTTGATAGCCATTTCTCTCATTTTGAATTTCTGGATCTTGCCGGAAGCGGTCATCGGATAGCCGTCGACGAAGGTGACGTATTTCGGAATCTTGTAGTTTGCTATTTTGTCCCGGCAGAAGTCACGAACTTCATCTTCGGTCATCGTCATCCCCTTTTTAAGGATGACGGCAGCCATGACCTGTTCGCCGTATTTCTTGTCCGGAACGCCGTACACCTGAATGTCGGAGACTTTTGGGTGGGTATAGAGGAATTCTTCGATTTCCCGCGGGTATATATTTTCGCCGCCACGAATGATCATGTTCTTAATGCGTCCGGTGATCTTGCAGTAGCCGTTTTCATCCATGATAGCGAGGTCGCCGGTATGCAGCCAGTTATCCGGATCGATGGCACGGGCGGTTTCTTCGGGCATTTTATAGTACCCTTTCATGACGTGGTAGCCACGGGTGCAGAGTTCTCCCTGTTTGCCAGGAGGGAGAGTTGCGCCGGTTTCGATGTCAACTATTTTGGTTTCGACGTCGGGTAGTGATCTTCCGACGGTGGCGACGCGCAATTCCAGGGCGTCATCGGTACGAGTCTGGGTAATGACGGGGGAGGATTCAGTCTGGCCGTAGGCAATGGTGATTTCTGAGGCATGCATGTCGCTATTGACTTTTTTCATGACTTCGATGGGGCAGTTGGAACCGGCCATGATGCCGGTGCGTAGAGTGGAAAGATCGAATTTTTTAAAGTCGGGGTGTTCAAGTTCAGCGATGAACATGGTGGGAACGCCGTGGACTGCGGTGCATTTTTCTTTTTCCACAGTCTGCAGAACTTTGAGCGGATCGAATATTTCTACGGGGACCATGGTGGTCCCGTGGGTGACGCAGGCCATGACACCGAGAACACAGCCAAAACAATGGAAGAAGGGGACCGGGATGCAAAGACGGTCTTTTTCGGTGAGTTTCATACACTCGCCAATGTTAAAACCGTTGTTGACAATGTTGTAGTGGGTCAGCATGACCCCTTTGGGGAAGCCGGTGGTGCCGGAGGTGTACTGCATGTTGATGGTTTCGTGACAGTCGAGAGAGGCTTCTATGGCGTTAAGGCATTCGTCCGGTATTTCCTCACCCATTTTGACGATACTGTCGAAGTTGATCATGCCGGCAGGGGTTTCCCCGCCGATGTAGATGACGTTCTTCAGGAATGGCAGCTTGGCGGTGTTAAGGGTGCCCGGCGTAGATGTCGCCAATTCGGGAACGACACTGTTTAAGGTTTCGACATAATTGGTGTCTTTGAAGGAGCCGACCATGAAGAGTGAGGTGGAATCAGATTGTTCCAGGATATATTCGAGCTCGGCTGATTTGTAGCTGGTATTGACGGTGACGAGGATGGCGCCGATTTTGGCTGAAGCGAACTGCAGCAGTACCCATTCGGGAACGTTGTAGGCCCAGATGGCGATGTTATCCCCTTTTTTGATGCCGAGACGGAGAAGGCCTTTGGCGATCTGACGGCAAAGGTCGTTGAACTGTTTATAGCTGTATCGGATACCCCGCTCAGGATAGACCAGCGCTTCGTTGTCAGGATAGCGACGAGCCATGTCGTCCAGAAGTGAGCCAACGGTGTGAGTGAGTTGCTGCGACATGAAAACCTCCAAAATTTAATTGAACATGGATGGACAGGATATACAGGGATAGAATCAAAAATAGAACTATCTTTTAATACATCCTGTTCATCTTGTCCATCCATGTAAATGTGTTTTTTGATTTGTTGTTTGTACCTATCAATTTACCGGCAATTTTTGATCAGGCGCTTCACCCAGTTTCTTTTTCAATTCAGCCAATCCCGGTCGAGCGTACTCCAGGTGCCCTTCTTTGGCAGTTCTGCCGTTCATAATCGCTTCCGAACGAAGCCGTCTGCCAAATGTTTTTTCGAGCTGCGCCCCAAGCTTAAGCACCCGGTCTACATCCCAGCCATGCTCAATTCCCATTTCGTCGATCTGCACAAGGGTGTCCTCAAGCGTTACCAAACCGACATAGCGAGGGTCCTTGTAATAGTATTCGCCGGTTCCCTTGACCGGGCAATCATCAAGGAAGTTGGCCGGCTGACCGCCCAAACCACCCAGAGTGGCCTCAAAGTGAGTAATTCCGGCCTGCAATGCGGCCAGCACCGAGGCTGAAGCCACCCGCTTGGTTTCATGGAAGTGCGCAATATGCAGATTCGTATCCGGCAGTTCGTCAAGAACCATCGAAAAATAACGATAAACATCCGGGGCCGAAGCGCTGCCATCGTGGTCGGCATGTTCCACGTCATGGGCGCCGATATCAAGCCAGCGTCTGGTAAATTCAACAGCATCCTTCATACAGGTTGCTCCGCCGATCGGGCTACCCCAGATGGTGCTGACAGTGCCGCACATCTTCATTCCGGCGTCATTGCACTTCTGGATGCTCCGTTCAGCTTCTTTCCAGTACTGTGGAAGGGTGCAACCGGAATTGGCAAAATGGTGCCGTTCCTCGGTGGAAACCATCATCAGCAGACGATCGGGGCCAACCCCTTTCCGGTAAAGCTCTATGGCCCGATCTACGGCTGTTTCGCGAATCGTGATGGCCGTCAGGCAGATGTCGTCATAATTAATGCCACGTTTTGCACATCTTTTTCTGAAATCATCACTTCGCAAGTGAGCCAGGAGAATTTCGGCATCACGGAACTGGGGCATGGAGGACGGATTTCCAAGGTTTGTCACCTCAATATTGCGGCAACCTGCAAAAATCAACTCTTCAAGGTAATAAATCTTGGCCTGGGTAGAGACAAATTTCTCCTCGTGCTGAAAACCGTCTCGTACCGTTATGTCGCCAATGGTAATTTTTTTCGGCATGCGGGGAAAAATCTTCCAGTAATCGTATTCGGTCATCGGTGTAATCTCCTTCTATTTTATATTTAATATAGATTCAAACAGTCAGCTTCGATTCCTGTTCAATTTTAGGCCCGAGGGCGCGTGCAACCTTGGAGCCGGACGGCCGACCAAGATAACTGGAAATATACAGTCCGGCAGCGACCAGTCCGGTCAGATCAACACCGGTTTCGATACCCATTCCGTTCAACATGCAGAGCAGATCCTCACTGGCAACATTTCCGGCCGCGCCTTTGGCATAGGGGCACCCGCCAAGACCGGCAACAGAACTGTCCACGGTCGAAATGCCCAGCTCCAGAACCGCCAGGATATTGGCCAACGCCTGACCGTAGGTATCGTGGAAGTGAACCGCCAAACGGTAGCGCGGTACAACTGCCATAACTTTCCTCACCATCGCCTGCGCTTTGGCAGGGGTGGCAAACCCCATCGTGTCACCCAGAGATATTTCATAACAGCCCATCTCCAGCAGACGCAGGGCGACTTGAGCAACGATTTCAGGAGCAACATCACCCTGATACGGGCATCCCAGAACGCAGGACACATAGCCGCGAACCTTGATGTTACGCTGCCGGGCGGCAACAATTACCGGGGCGAATCGCTCGAGGCTTTCGGCAATCGAGCAGTTGATGTTACGCTGCGAAAACGCCTCAGAAGCCGCACCGAACACGGCAATTTCCTCTGCACCGGCCGCAACTGCCGCCTCAAAACCCTGCATGCCCGGCACCAGCACCGGATAGCTGACGCCTGGGCGACGTGTGATGCCTAGCATTACCTGGGCGTTGTCCGCCATCTGCGGCACCCATTTTGGCGAGACAAAACTGGTTGCTTCGATAGCGCTGAGGCCGGTTGCCGAGAGCCGGTTGATCAATTCAATTTTTACTTCGGTCGGAACAATGGCCGCTTCATTCTGCAACCCGTCCCGGGGACCAACCTCTACTATTTTTACCTGTTTTGGGAATTTCATACGTTATATCGATGTAACTTCAGCGGTGAAGTCAAGTAGTTCAGCACCTTCATTGACCACACCGCCAACCTCGAAATGGAATTCAGCCACGGCACCGTCACAAGGAGCATTGATGGTGTGCTCCATCTTCATCGCCTCCATGATGAGCAAAGGAGTTCCCCGTTCAACCCGGGTTCCGACCTCGACAAGAATTGCGACCACCTTGCCCGGCATCGGGGCGGTCAGTCGGCCGGCAGCCGCCTCATCCTCATCGCCCGCCGCACCGGGATCATGTCTGATGAGAAGGTGACTTTTGCCTTGATCCAGAACAGTAAGCATATTGCCGCTACGTACAACAGTCGCCTTCACCCGCATACCGCCAAGATCGGCCAGAAGTTCACCTCCCGCATTCCCCTCTCCGCGAACGAAGAGACTTCCCCCCGGCAGATCAAGCAGGTAGCCGCCGGGACGATAATGTACCACCACTGTGACGGCTTGTTCACCATCAATAAAGTGAAGGTCATGATGGTTATCAAAATTGAGCCGCCATCCACTCGTTTGATGCCAGGGGGAGTAGGGATCAGATGAAGAATGTGCTCTTTGCCCGGCTTCAACCTCCCGTTCCAGCATAAGATCAAGTGAAGCCAACGCCAGAATACGGTCGGAAGCGGGAACAGCTTCGGGAAACAAGGCGGTGCGGTGCCGTTCAATAAAACCTGTGTCAATTTCCCCGGCAGCAAAAGCCGGATGGGCGGCAACACTCCCTAGAAATACCGTATTGGTAGTCACTCCAACAACCTGGAATTCTGCCAGCGCCTGACGCAACCGCCGGATTGCCGAACTCCGATCACAGTCCCACACGACCAGCTTGGCGATCATCGGATCGTAATGCATGCTGACTTCATCGTTCTGACGTACCCCGGAGTCAATCCGGACATGGGTGCTCTCTGCCGGAGTGCGAAGATGTCGCAACTTGCCTATGGACGGAAGAAATTCCCGGAGCGGGTCTTCGGCATATATACGGGCTTCAATGGCATGGCCGCTGATTTCAAGTTGTTCCTGAGCACGGGGCATCGGTTCACCCGACGCCACCAGCAACTGCCACTCAACCAGATCAAGACCGGTAATCATCTCGGTCACCGGATGCTCAACCTGGAGTCGGGTATTCATCTCCATGAAGTAGAATGACCCATCCTCGTCAAGCAGAAATTCGACCGTGCCGGCACCGACATAATTGATGGCGCGGGCCGCTGCAACAGCAGCAGCGCCCATCTGTCCCCTGAGCGAGGTGGTCATGCCTGATGCCGGAGCCTCTTCAATAACCTTCTGGTGTCGACGCTGAATCGAACAGTCCCGTTCAAAAAGATGCAGGGCATTACCCTGACTATCGGCAAACACCTGGATTTCGATATGGCGCGGCTTGGTCAGGTACCGTTCAAGCAGGACGTGATCGTCGCCGAAACCGGACATCGCTTCCCGCCGGGCACCAGCGAGTGCTTCTCCAAAATCGGCGCTGCGGGCAACTACGCGCATCCCCTTGCCGCCGCCGCCGGCACTGGCCTTGATCAGCAGCGGATAACCGATCCGGTCGGCCTCTGTCTGCAGGAAATCCGTTCCCTGCTCCTGCCCGTGATATCCGGGAACCAGCGGGACACCGGCCGCACCCATGATATCTTTTGCCGCACTCTTCGATCCCATGGCCCGGATCGCTGCGCAGGGCGGTCCGATAAAAACGATTCCGGCTGTGGCACAAGCCTCTGCGAACCCGGCGTTTTCTGAGAGAAAACCGTATCCGGGGTGGACCGCTTGTGCTCCGCTCCGGACCGCCACATCGAGAATAACATCACTCAGCAGATAACTTTCCCGGGCGGGAGACGGACCGATATGATAGGCTTCATCAGCAAGGGCAACGTGGAGAGCATCAGCATCAGCGTCGGAGTAAACCGCAACGGTACGTACACCAAGGCGTTTGGCGGTTCGAATGACCCGGCAGGCTATTTCACCGCGATTGGCAATCAGAATTTTATCGAACATAGTTATGTGTCCTTTGCTTTTATATCAAAGTAGTCCGTTCAGATCGATTCACTTATGTGCGTCAAAATCACTTCTGCCAGTAAGGCTTCCGCTTTTCCAGAAAAGCGGAGAGACCCTCGCGGCATTCAGAGGAGGCACGCCGATCGGCCATCAGTCCGGCCGTATTGGCGATAAGTGCGTCATCCACGAGCCGTCCGGTAATCGTTGTAATTAGTTTTTTGGCAGCAACCATAGCGCTCGGACCGTTTTTCAGGAGTTGGATCGTAATCCGGTCGGCGGCGGCGGCAAGTTCAGAATCGTCGGCAACCACCTCATGAACAAGGCAGATCCGGTGTGCCTCAACCGCCGATATTATTTCCGCCGTCTGAAAATAGCGCCGCGCCGCACGGGGACCGATTGCAGCAATCACATAAGGAGAGATAACCGCCGGTATAAGCCCGAGTTTGACCTCGGACACACAGAATGTTGCCCGAGCAGTGGCAATAGCGATATCACAACAGGCTGTCAGACCGACTCCGCCCCCGTAGGCCGCACCTTGCACCAGTGCCACAGTTGGCTTGGTGAGGGTGTTGAGAGTCCGCATCAACTCGGCAATCCCTTTGGCATCGGCCAGATTTTGTTCACGGGAATTGTCGGCCATCCGCCGCATATCATTCAGATCAGCGCCGGCGGAAAAGCTTTTCCCGTTTGCGGCAAGAATAACCAGACGCACCGCAGGATCGTCATCAAGCTGCCGCAACGATTCAGTCAAGGAGGCAACAAGATTCTCGTTAAAGGCGTTGTGCAGTTCGGGGCGGTTCATGGTTACTATTGCCCTGCCAGCTGAATCAATACCGGTAAGAATAACAGCGTCGTTCATTGGATCACATCCTGAATATGCCGAATTTAGTTTTTCCTACGGGCGCGTTCATTGTTGCCGAAATACCCAGTCCAAGCACCATGCGGGTATCGGCCGGATCGATGATGCCATCATCCCACAGCCGTGCGCTGGCATAGTAGGGATGCCCCTGGTGTTCATACATGTCACGAACCGGTTTTCTGAACAGCTCTTCCTCTTCTGCGCTCCAGGTTTCTCCCCTGGCCTCCATACCGTCCCGTTTTACTGTGGCAAGAACGCTGGCCGCCTGCTCGCCACCCATGACAGAGACCCGAGCGTTGGGCCAGATCCAGAGGAACCGGGGGCTGAAAGCGCGGCCGCACATACCGTAATTTCCGGCTCCGTAACTGCCGCCGGTAATAACCGTAAACTTGGGAACATTGGCGCAGGCGACTGCGGTAACCATTTTCGCGCCGTCTTTGGCAATGCCGCCCGCTTCATACTTGCTCCCAACCATGAAACCGGTGACATTCTGAAGAAATATGAGCGGAATTCCGCGTTGACTGCAAAGTTCAATAAAATGGGCTCCTTTGAGGGCCGACTCGGAGAAAAGAATGCCGTTGTTTGCCACGATACCGACCGGATAGCCCCAGATATGAGCAAATCCGCACACCAGTGTCGTTCCGTAGAGCTGTTTGAATTCATCAAATTCGGAGCCGTCGACTATTCGTGCGATCACCTCATGCACATCGTACGGCTTGCGGGTATCGGTCGTGATGACGCCATGTATTTCAGAGGGGTCATAGAGCGGCTCAACCGGTTCCCGAACGGCAAGCGGCTGTTTTTTGACCCTGTTGAGATTTCCCACAATCCTTCTGGCTATTGAAAGCGCGTGGCCGTCATTCGTCGCATAGTGATCGGTAACTCCTGAAGTGCGACAGTGAACTTCAGCGCCGCCCAGATCCTCTGCGCTGACCACTTCACCTATGGCGGCTTTCACCAGCGGCGGTCCAGCCAGAAAGATGGTCCCTTGTCGACGGACAATTATACTTTCATCCGACATCGCCGGCATATAGGCTCCGCCGGCGGTACAGGAACCCATCACTGCCGCAATCTGGGGAATTCCCTTGCCGGACATATTCGCCTGATTATAAAAAATTCTGCCAAAATGATCCCGATCAGGAAAAACCTCCTCCTGCCGGGGAAGAAACACTCCGCCGGAATCGACCAGATAAATACAGGGAAGATGGTTGGCTTCCGCAATCTCCTGAGCGCGCAGATGTTTTTTTACCGTAAGCGGATAATACGTACCTCCTTTCACTGTTGCATCATTTGCAAAGATCATACATTCCTGTCCCATGACCCGGCCGATGCCGGTGATGATGCCGGCGGCCGGCACATCTTCTCCGTACACATTATAGGCAGCAAACTGGGACAACTCAAGAAACGGCGCACCGACATCAAGCAGTTGCCTGACACGTTCCCGTGGCAGAAGCTTGCCACGTTCAAGATGCTTGGCACGTGAACGCTGGTCGCCACCGAGGCGGATTTCTGACGCTTTCTCCCGCAGATCTGCCACTATTGCGGCCATTGAATCAACATTTGTCCGGAATTCTTTGGAATGTACGTTAAGTGCTGTTTTCAAGGTAGTCATAATGTCGTTGTACTCCCTGGAGATAAATCAAATCGAAATCAGTTCGTTATCTGGGTAATAACCGTATAAATGCAGCCATCCCTTCAAGTGTTGCCTCTGTTGCCTGGATGTGCGGTGAATGGGCACAATCCGGTATGATCAGTTTTTCCGTTCGCCCGGAAACACCGCTGACAATCGCATCAACCTGAGCCATGGTTCCGTATTCATCCTTTTCACCCTGAACAACCAACAGTGGGCAGGTAATCTCTGGAAGAAACGCCTGCATATTCCATTTTCGGCTTTCCGGTAATAACCAGATATCAGCCCAGTTGCGAAACATGGCATCGGTCCGGTCGCCATGATATCTGGCAAGTTTTTCCCTCAGGCTTCCCTCTTTAAAAGCAGTAACCGCTTTACGGATACTGCTCAGGGTCAACTCTTCAGCAAACACGTGCGCTGCTTCCGCGATAATTGCCGTTGGACTCCCGGGGTAACGAGACGCGTACTGCAAGGCGATACTGCCGCCATCGCTGTGGCCGATCAAAATCGGATTTTCAATGCCGCACGCGGATAGAATCTCCGGGAGAACAACTTCAGCTTCCCGGCAGAACGGATTTCCGCTATACACACCTTGAAGAGGATCAGATCCACCGGAACCATAACGGTCATAGATCAAAGCCGGAAGTCCTACCTTCTGAGAAAGCATAGCCGGGAACGTGCGCCATATTTCGATACAGCCAAGACCCTCATGCAAAAAAACCAGAACCGGTGATGCCTGCAGATCTCCCCCTGCCGGTATGATGGTTCGTACCCGCAGCCGATGCCCGGCCGCTTGAAGGTAAAATGTTTTTTCGGCGTGGCCCATATACAGCTCAATTCATGTAACCATCTGATCTATAACGAAGATATATCCAAAACTATGACGCCGTCTCACTGAAAAGTTCCCGCCCGATCAGCATCCGCCGTATCTCGCTGGTACCGGCCCCGATCTCGTACAGTTTCGCGTCGCGCAGCAATCGTCCCGTCGGATATTCATTAATATAGCCGTTCCCACCCAGGATCTGGATCGCTTCAAGCGCCATCCAGGTAGCCTTTTCTGCCGCATACAGAATTGCTCCGGCAGCATCTTTCCTGATCGCATTTTTACCGCTGCAGGCATGTGCTACTGCGTACACGTAAGCCCGACAGGCATTCATAGTGCTGTACATATCGGCAATTTTACCCTGCATCAACTGGAATTCGCCGATAGCCTTCCCGAACTGCCTTCGTTCGTGAATATAGGGGATAACAACATCCATGCAGGCTCTCATGATACCGATAGGCCCGGCTGCCAGAACCGCCCGTTCATAATCCAGGCCGCTCATAAGTATCTTGACTCCGTCACCGATGTTGCCCATGACATTTTCAACCGGCACTTCGCAATCCTCGAAGACCAGTTCACAGGTATCTGAACCTCTCATGCCGAGTTTATCAAGTTTCTGGGCGGTAGAGAAACCTTTGAATCCCTTCTCGATCAGGAAGGCGGTAATCCCTTTTGAGCCGGCGTTGACATCGGTTTTTGCATATACCAGAAGTGTGTTGGCATGAGGACCGTTAGTTATCCACATTTTAGTGCCATTCAGGATGAATAAATCCCCCTTGCGATCGGCTCTCAGGCGCATACTCACAACATCCGAGCCAGCTCCGGCCTCACTCATTGCAAGAGCACCGACATGCTCCCCACTGATCAGTCTGGGCAGATAACGCTGCTTCTGTTCTTCACTGGCATTTCGATAAATCTGGTTGATACAGAGATTTGAATGTGCGCCGTACGCAAGGGCAACTGCGGCCGAAGCCCGACTGATTTCCTCAATGGCCACAACGTGCTCCAGATACGTCATTCCGGCGCCGCCATACTCTTCGGAAACAGTAATACCATGTAACCCGAGATCTCCCATCTTGCGCCAGAGATCCATCGGAAAGTGATTTTCATGATCAATATCGGCAGCACGGGGAGCTATTTCTGCCTGGGCAAACGCTTTAACCGTATCTCTCAACAAATCAGCGGTATCGCCCAGATCAAAATTTAATGTCGGATATGAACTCATCTGCGACCTCCCATGAAAAACAAGCATTACGCATATACTGCTGCATCTTACGTAAAGGTAACATAATAGAGGATTCAATATCTGTCAAACAATATTTTGATTATTTCAAATAGAGCTACTTACAATTGCAGCAATATCACAACATATTGGGTCCCAGCTACACACAAATGAAGTTATTTAAGCAACTTACCAGACAATATTCCGATTCTGGCACATGATATAATCCCGTTCCACAAAGTTGATTCGTTCGACACGACTTGAAGGAACAGGTGGTTCAAGTGCCTGAATATATTCCTTGGCGCTTTTCAACAAAGGCTTTAATGGCTTCAGCGTGGTCATCAGTATGATGAGCCATTCCCTGAAAGCAGGCACATAAATCTAGAAAGTCCGAAAGACTGCCACGCTGAGCATGCTTGAGAAGTCTCTTGGTCAAACGAACAGCTCGAGGTGGTTTTGATGCAATCTGATTGGCGAGTTCCAAAGCCCGGTTGAGAAGCTGGTCCGGTTCTGTCACTTCTAATACAATTCCAAAGTTGAGCGCTTCCGATGCTGTGATAATCCTCCCCGTCAAAGTAAGTTCTGCGGCCCGCTGATATCCGATCAGGCGCTGAAGAAACCAGGCTCCGCCATCGCCAGGGGTAATGCCGAAATTAAGAAAAGTTTCTCCCATGACCGCTGTGCGTGAAGCTAGTCGCAAATCGCACATGCAGGCAAGATCAAACCCGGCTCCGATTGCCGGACCGTTCATTGCGGCAATAATCGGCACTTCTGCTGCTTCCATGGCAAGTGGAATCCTCTGAATACCGCGACGGTACTGATCCTGAATCTGCAGAACCGATCCACTGAATATTCCACTTTTTTTCCCCATATCCCGCACGTTCCCACCAGATGAGAAGGCAGACCCCGCACCAGTCAGGACAAGTACCGAGATTTCCTCGGTGGTATTTGCCCATTCAAGTG
Organism: Geobacter sp.; assembly: GCA_009885845.1. GTDB lineage: Bacteria > Desulfobacterota > Desulfuromonadia > Geobacterales > Pseudopelobacteraceae > JACRCG01. The sequence continues at coordinate 23,839 of VFJW01000133.1, read as the reverse complement.
TATCCAGAAGATCCTCAACAAGACAGGTGCCTGTCAGGGCATTACGTACATCATCACGACCAAGCGTGATCACAGCTACACGACCAACTATTTCAAGTGCAGATTCTTTTAGAACAGGTTTTTTCATTTCAGTTTTCTCCCGCAACAAATTGACAGCATTTATGTGATTACAAACAAAATGTATCGTTGAGCTTACGTTTATGTCAACACAAAATAAAACATTTTTTTGTATCGTCAATATTTTGTTTGACAGCAGAACTCTAACAGTGATATTTCGTTAACAACAAGCTCTCCAGACTGTTATTGACAACCATGTAAACGCTTTAACCGGTTCGACGAACTGGCCTATACGGCCTTACGTCAATGACATATTTTTTCACGACGATTTGGATTCAAATTTATACATACCGTCGTTCTAGAGAATCACCAGCACAAGGAGTTGTTTCGATGGTTCAGCTTTCATGCAGTGACATCCAGCTCAATTTTGGCGGCGTACGTGCCCTATCGGGAGTATCCTTCGAAGTCCAGCAAGGTGAGGTTTTTTCTATCATCGGGCCGAACGGAGCGGGAAAATCGTCAATGCTCAACTGTATCAGCGGCCTGTACCACCCGCAGCAAGGCACGGTAATTTATGAAAATCAGGATGTTACAAGGCTCCCACCGTATGAAAGGACCAAGCGGGGCATGGCTCGATCATTCCAGAATATTGCCTTGTTCAAAGGAATGAGTGTCATCGACAACCTGATGATCGGACGTCATCTCCATCAACACTCAGGCTTGATTTCAGGAGGGTTTTATTACGGCCCGGCACAAGCAGAAGAGACCAGACATCGCAAATATTGTGAAGAAATCATCGAATTTCTTGAGATACAGAGTATTCGTAAAGCAATTGTCGGGACTCTTGCATACGGTTTTCAAAAAAGAGTCGAACTGGCACGTGCTCTTGCTCTTGAGCCCAGACTTCTTCTCCTTGATGAACCAATGGCCGGGATGAATCATGAAGAGACCGAGGACATGGTCCGCTTCATCCTCGAAACTAATGAAGCACGTGGCATCACGATCATCATGATCGAGCATGACATGGGGGTCGTTATGGATATTTCCAATACCGTCTGTGTGCTCGATTTCGGCAAGAAGATCGCCGGCGGGACTCCTGAGGAAGTGCAGCAGGACCCGCATGTTATCAAGGCTTATCTTGGCGAAGAAGACCCGGAGGAACCCTAGGTGCATATAGATATAAACGTATCAACCTTTCCAAAACTTCTCAAACAACACGCAAACAAATATGGTGTTAACAAGGTCGCACTCCGTCAAAAAGGCCTCGGCATCTGGCAGACCTTTAGTTGGCAGCAGTACTATGAAAACGTACGCAATCTGGCGCTTGGCCTTCATTTACTCGGTTTTAAAACAGGTGACAAGCTAGCCATTATCGGAAATAACCGCCCGGAATTGCTCTTCGCCGAACTTGCTGCTCAGGCTGTTGGTGGTATCGCAATCTGTTTTTATCACGATGCCACTCAACTTGAGGCAGCCAACGCAATTCAGCAGTTTGACGCCACATTTGTCATCGCAGAAGATCAGGAACAGGTCGATAAACTCCTTGAACAGAGGGGTCGACTGAATGACCTTCGCCAGGTTATCTACATTCAGAATCGCGGCATGCGAAAGTACCGTGATGAAATTCTGACGAGCTTTGAAAAAGTTCAGGAAACCGGCAAAGCGCATCATGAATTGCACCCGGATCTTTTTGATTCCTTTGTTACTACCGGGAAGGGTGACGATACTGCCATTATCTGTTTGACATCGGGAACAACCGGCGAACCCAAAGGTGCAATACTTACCTTTAAAAACCTGATCAGCATGTGCCTCGCTTTCAATGAGGCTGACCCGAAGAATGAAGATGACGAATATGTATCGCTACTCCCGCTGGCTTGGTTCGGTGAACAAATGATGTCGATCTCAGCCCCTCTGATAGTCGGATATACGGTCAACTTTCCGGAGAAACCAGAAACAGCAATGACTGACATGCGCGAAATCGGACCACACATCATGCTCTCTCCTCCCAAAGTATGGGAATCGATCGCAACCACGGTCCGGGTCAGAATGATGGATTCTACTCCGTTCAAAAAGTTCATGTTCAATAGCCTGATGCCGATAGGTGAGAAGTATGCCGATTGCATACTGTCCGGATCTTCTCCCTCTCTAATCCTCAGAATAAGTCGTTTTTTCGCCCATATTCTGCTTTTCAGGGCACTCAATGATCGACTCGGCCTTTCACACATCCGCTCTGCCCTAACCGGCGGGGCCTCACTCGGGACGGACGTTTTCCGCTTTTTTCACGCCATCGGCGTCAATTTAAAACAGCTCTACGGCCAGACGGAAATCGCAGGTATAACTTGTATGCACCGGAACGGCGGAGTGAATGGCACCACTGTAGGCCTTCCGTTGTCGGGTACCGAAATCAGGATTGACGACAGCGGCGAAATTCTTTCGAGAAGCACCGGACTTTTCAGTGGGTATTATGGCGACAAGGAAGCTACCGATCGGGTCTTAACCGCTGACGGCTGGCTGCGTTCCGGCGATACCGGATATCTGGATGCCAATGGCCATCTCACCGTTATAGACCGGATTGACGATGTCCTAACACTGCCCGATGGAACCCGATATTCCGCTCAATTCATCGAAAACAGCCTCCGGTTTTCTCCCTACATTGCTGAAGCCCTGGTACATGGCAGGAGTTCATCCCGGCTGGTTGCACTCATCGGCATTAATAGTCGGGTAGTTGGCAAGTGGGCCGGCGACAACAAGCTTTCATACATGACTTTTGCGGATCTGACTGCCAAACAGGAGATTAACGACCTGATTACGAGAGAGGTTGTCAGAGTAAACCAGACACTTCCCGAGCAGGCGCGGATTACCCGATTTGCTATCATCTACAAGGAACTGGATGCAGATGAAGGGGAGTTGACGCGAACCGGTAAAATGAGGCGTGAAGCGGTGAGTTCTATTTACAGTGATCTTATAGAAGCTCTTCACGCTGGTCATGACAAGATCAACATTGACACCAACATCGTCTTTCCAGATGGCAAAACCGGACATATACAAACAACTGTTTCGATAATAACGATCTAGATCCGTTGAGCTGAATATCTGCGTTTACAAATTATTTCCCTAAAAATGCAGAAATAATTTCGAACTTTCCAAGGCGGAGCACTTAGAACATGGACATTACATTTCTCCTGCAGCTCATCATAAACGGTCTTGTCGTAGGTAGCATCTACGCTCTCGTAGCAACCGGTTTTGTCATAATCTACAAGGCAACCAGCGCCCTCAACCTGGCTCAGGGCGAGTTTCTGATGGTAGGTGCGTACATCTGCCTTAACCTGCTCTCCAAATACAACCTGCCATTCTGGCAGGCGATTTTAATCACATTCCTTTTTTCAGCTGTTCTCGGCATGGCAATAGAGCGCCTCATCCTGCGTCCTCTGATCGGCTCTCACTTGATTTCCGTCATAATGGTCACGCTCGGCCTTTCAAGCATTCTCAAGGCACTTATCCAACTGGCCTACGGCACCGATACGATCCCTTTTCCCGAGGTTTTTCCAAGCGCCCCTGTCCAGATCGGTCCGATTCCGGTTTCGCAGGGATATCTGTATGCAATTGGTTGTGTCTCTATTCTGGTAGTAATCCTGACTTCGTTTTTCAAGTACTCTAAAATTGGGGTGGCCATGCGGGCAACAGCTTCAAACCAACAGGTTGCTCTCTCCATGGGTATAAGTGTCAAGAAGATGTTTGCAATATCCTGGGCCATTGCCGCAATAGTCTCTTCAGTAGGCGGAGTTCTGCTCGGTACTATCAGGGGCGGAATTGACATGTCGCTGAGCTTCATGGGACTTAAGGTGCTGCCGGTTGTCATCCTGGGGGGTCTTGACAGCATTCTCGGAGCCATCGTGGGCGGTATTATCATCGGCGTTCTGGAAAACCTTTCTGGCGGTTTTATTGATCCACTCGTAGGTGGTGGAGCAAAGGAAGTTGCCCCGTATATTGCCCTTATTCTGATTCTGATGTTCAAACCCTACGGTCTGTTCGGCAAGAAAAAAATTGAACGGGTGTAATCTTAACGTACTACGAGAGAGGTTTTATGCGGTGTGGTGATTTCAAAACTTCCTATGCGTCAGACATGACTATTTTTGAATCCGGCTTTGCCCGGGTCATGCTGGGTCTTTTTTTATGTTTGCTGTTTTCTTTGCCGTTGTATGTCCCCGGCTATCTACTTGATATTGTTAATCGAATCGGTATCGCCATTATTGGTGCCATCGGACTCAACATCCTGACAGGATTTACTGGTCAAATATCACTTGGCAATGCCGCTTTCATGGCCATTGGTGCTTTCTCGTGCGGTTATCTCGGGACAAAGTTTGGATTGCCGTTTTATCTCTGTATCCCGCTGGCAGGTCTGATCACAGCCTTTTTCGGCATGTTCGTCGGCATTCCGTCTTTGCGTATCAAGGGGCTTTATCTGGCGATGGCTACTCTGGCGGCACATTTCATAGTCGAGTTTCTGATCGTCAAGTGGGAATCGGTTACCGGAGGCGTGGCCGGACTTTCAATTCCTGCGCCCAAACTGGGAAGCTTCGTTATTGATACTGACAAAAGTATATTCTTTCTTATTTTCATCGTTGCAATCATTGCGGTATTGTTCGCTAAAAATCTGTTTCGCACTAAAGTGGGCAAGGCTTTTGTCGCAATACGTGATCAGGCTGTCTCGGCGGAAGTCATGGGAGTTAATCTCTTAAAATACAAGCTGCTCTCATTCGGGATAAGCTCCTTTTATGTTGGGGTAGCCGGGGCGCTTATGGCTTACCAAGCCAAAATCATCTCCCCGGAAACCTTTCCTATCACGATAGCTATCGATTATCTTGGTATGATAATTATCGGCGGTCTCGGTAGCATTCTCGGTTCAATCTATGGTGCAATCTTCATTACGCTGCTTCCGGAGCTGCTGAGGATGGGAACAAGCGCACTTTCTGGCTCCTTTCCCGACCTTATAAACAAGCTGGCAGCTATGAAGGAGCTGGTTTTCGGTCTATTAGTGATAATCTTCCTGATCTTCGAACCTAATGGTATGGCATCCCGCTGGCACAGCATCAAAAACTACTGGAAGCTTTACCCGTTTTCTCACTGATTTTGGATTATTTCTAAGGGAGGTGATATTAACTCACTTCAACATCATCGGTAACACTTTGTTATTTGTATCAACCGGGAAGATTAATTGTTATTGGAGCAGCACAAACTCAGAAAGGGAGGTAGGTATGAAATTCGGAAAAATTCTGGCAGCAGTGGCGGCAGTAATTGCATTTGCATCAACATCATTTGCAGCGGAGACCCCCAAGGCGGCAAAGGCCACCAAGGCGAAGAAAACTGCCAAAACAGCGCAGACAATTATGGTAGGCGGCCTGTGGGACTTGACCGGCGTAACGGCTGACGTTGGCAAACCCTTCGCCGAGGGGGTTCAGGACGCCATCACCTACATCAACGACAAGGGAGGGGTCAATGGCAAGCAGATTGAACTTGTCAACGTGGACTACGCGTACAAGATGCCCCAGGCTAACGCCGCCTACAAAAAGTTCATCGAGTCGGACAAGGTTGTCATGATAAATGGATGGGGAACAGGGGATACTGAGGCTCTTAAGGAGATAATCACGAAAGATAAAATTCCCTATTTCTCAGCCTCATATTCAGGTCACCTGACCGATCCGTCTAAAACTCCGTACAACTTCTTTGTCGGCGCCAGCTATTCCGACCAGATTCGCGGTTTCCTTCAGTTCGTGAAAAAAGATTTCAAAGGAACCGGCGCACCCAAAGTCGCCTTTATCTATCCCAATCATGGTTTTGGCAAGGCTCCCATTGAAGCTGGAAAGCAATATGCCAAAGAGCTGGGCATTGATCTTGTTCATGAGGAAGTCATTCCGGCCAGTTTTCAGGACGTAACCTCTAATCTACTCAACATGCAGAAAAAAGCCCCCGATTACGCGTATGTCCAGACAACCGTTTCATGGTGTGCTGTGCTTCTTAAAGACGCCAAAAAACTTGGCATCACAACAAAATTTTTTCTGGGTAACTACGGCATGACGGAAGCACTCCCGCTGCTGGCGAAAGAAGCGGCTGAAGGAGTCTATGGTATGGCTACTCATGCTGCATATGGTGAAAACGTAAAGGGAATGAAAACTCTGCTTGACTGGAACAAAAAATACCACCCCAACGCTGTGCGTGACACCGTCTATGTACGTGGCTGGACCTATGGGGTAGTATGGGCCGAAGGTTTAAAAATTGCTGACAAGAACAAGCAATTGAACGGAGAAGGTATAAAGAAAGCGCTTGAAACCCTCAAAGACTTTGATACCGGCGGTCTTGTTCCTCCAATCACCTACACAGCTACTGACCACAGACCGACCACCAAGACCACTATCTACGTTATCAAGGATGGAAAAATGACCAAAGTTCAAGAAATGGAAACCGCACGTAAAAAAGAATGGCTGGGTCTATAACAGTTTACAAACTACTTAAAGGGGGACTTTACGGTCCCCCTTTATCCTGACGAGGCTCAGAAACCATGCTTACCATCAGTAATGCTGAAGTCATTTATAACCGCGTCATTCTTGTCCTTAAAGGGCTTTCGCTCCATGTGCCCGAAGGCAAGATAGTTGCTCTTCTTGGTGCGAATGGCGCTGGAAAAAGCACAACCCTTAAAGCGATATCCGGTCTGCTTAAATCTGAGGAAGGCGAGGTTTCTGCCGGTTCTATCGAATTTATGGGAGAGCAAATCAATAATATGGATCCGGAAGACATTGTACGAAAAGGCATCTTCCAGGTCATGGAAGGTCGCAGGGTTTTCGATGACCTGACCGTAGATGAAAATCTCATAGTTGGTGGGCATACTCGTAAAGATTCTGCCGGATTCAAACGCGATAAAGATCTTGTATATGATTACTTCCCCCGTCTTCGTGAACGAAGCAACCAGTTATCGGGTTTCCTGAGTGGTGGCGAGCAGCAGATGCTTGCCATCGGCAGGGCACTTATGGCACGACCAAAGTTGATGCTGCTTGATGAGCCGTCACTTGGCATAGCCCCACTGCTTGTTCAGGAGATCTTTCAGCTGATCAAAAAAATTAACACCGAGGAAAAGACTACTATACTCCTGGTTGAACAAAACGCGAACGTAGCGTTCAGCATCTGCGATCATGCCTATATTATGGAAGGTGGGCGGGTTGCCATGAGCGGCACAGCCGAACAAATGAAATCAAATGATGATGTTAAAGAGTTTTATCTGGGTATGGGTGAAGGCAAAGAAAAGAAAAACTACCGTGATTTAAAGAGTTATAAACGGCGTAAGCGGTGGCTGTAACTAGTATATTTTGCGGAAATGCTAGTAGTAACACGTAAGGAGTAATGTGATGGCAATCAAGGATATTTTAGTACATCTTGACAATCTCGCCGCAACAGATATCCGGCTGGAATTGGCTATTAACTATGCCCGGAAACATGATGCCAATCTCAGGGGTCTGTATCTTGCTACAAGCACATTTTTCGAACCTCGCAACAGTCTGGAGCAATCCAATTATGACCGGGTTGAAACTATGTTTCGAGAAAAATCTGGTGCCGCTGGAATTGCTGCGGAGTGGATCCGACCGGGACGTTCGAGCAGTGGCGTCAACATAATGGATATAATGACGACACACGCCTATTACACCGATATGGTCATTGTCGGACAACCAAACTTCAAACCACCTAATTTGAATATTCAGCCAGAGCTCCCTGAAAAGCTCGTATTGCTATGCGGGCGACCTGTCCTTGTCGTCCCATACGCCGGGACCTTTGAGACAGCTGGGGATCGAATCATGATCGCCTGGCGGGCGGGACGCGAATCAGTAAGAAGCGTAAATGACGCGATGCCATGTATTGAAAAGTCACATGTCGTTTCTGTTATTGAAGTTAGTGAAGAAGCGATCCCTTCCGAGAGCAATGACCATATCATACATGTTCGGGACTTTATTGCCCGGCACAATATACATGCACGTACTGAACAAGTTTTTGCGGGAGATTTTACTGTTGGTGACACAATTCTCAACCTTGCCTGCGAAAAAACAGTCGACTTGCTGGTAATGGGAGCTTATGTCCATTCAAGAAGAGGAACTCTCACCTTAAGTCCGGTTGCTAATCACATCCTAAGACATTTAACCATGCCAGTTCTTATGTCACATTAAAATTTATGTTGCACCACACAAGAGAGCTATGAACATTCTATCTGGAAATGATGAACTTATTTCAATTGGTGACCTTGCAAAAAGCCTTGGCCTTACAACTAGGACCTTGCGCTATTGGGAAGAATCCGGAATAATTGAAGCAACTCCCCGGTCAGATGGGAGTAATCGTTTTTACACACAAGATATCGCCAAAAGAGTACGTTTTATTATTAAACTTAAAGAACTTGGACTTACGATTCAGGAATTGCAGGATCTATATAAGGCATACGGCGAAGTAAAAAGAACTGATCGGATGATTCCGGCGCTTATTCAAGTCCTAGACAAACACATTAATCTTGTTGATGAAAAAATGGCTCGTATGGCTTCGCTAAGAAGAGATATTGTCGAATATAGGCAGCGTATGAATTCAAAACTAAATTCAAATGCACTGTAACTGATCAAGATACTTCAAACATATCTGGAGATCTGATCAATATCTACACTCCAGACACAGAAACGGCGCGGATAAGATATCCACGCCGTTTCTGTAATTACAATAAAACTTTATAGACTTTAGACAGTAACTTCAGACGATTCTGTAACCAATACAGGAGAAACTGGCTGAATCGCTTTTACTTTAACCGGACTTGACTTAACCTTGCCCGTTTTAATTTCCTCTTCAACAAGCTCAATCAAAGAAATCGGGGCAGCATCTCCCTGGCGGATACCGAGTTTGATAATTCTGGTATATCCTCCAAGACGTTCTTTGTATCGAGGGGCTATTGTTGAAAACAATTTAGAAACAACTGATTTTTCACGAATTACAGAAGCAGCTAAACGCATCGAATGGAGATCACCTCGTTTACCAAGCGTAATCATCCGTTCCGCAACAACGCGTATTTCTTTAGCTTTGGCATCAGTAGTGGTAATTTTCCCGTGATCCAGAAGGGAAGTGACCATATTCCTGAACATAGCTACTCGATGACTTGTCTTTCTACCTAATCTTCTACCCGCTTTACCGTGACGCATATATATCCTTTCTAAACGAGACCAGTTATTAAACTATTCTTCTTCCTTCTGCTCACCACGTAGACGAATCATAAGATCTGGATCTGGAAAACTATCGATTTTCATTCCAAATGTAAGACCCATATCAGAAAGAATATCTTTAATTTCATTGAGTGATTTACGACCAAAGTTCTGAGTTTTGAGCATTTCAGACTCGGATTTCGTAACCAACTCACCAATAAGTTTGATACCGGCGTTTTTCAGACAATTCGCCGAGCGAACAGACAGCTCCAACTCTTCAACCGTACGATAAAGGTTTTCATTAACCTTATCTTTATCCTCCTGAGATTCTTCATCAACCTCAGGTTCAAATTCTTCATCGAAATTTATGAATATCGAAAGCTGCTCTTTCAGGATTTTAGCAGAATAAGCCACAGCATCTTCAGGTTTTACACTTCCATCCGTCCATATTTCAAGATTAAGCTTATCATAATCAGTCATTTGCCCAACGCGCGCATTCGTAACAGAAAAATTCACTTTTTTAATTGGTGTGTAAATTGAGTCAATTGGAATAGTCCCGACTGGAGACTTTTCATCACGATTACGATCAGCTGAAACGTAACCTTTACCCATTTTTACTGTCATCTCTACATCAAGATTAGCATCTTTCCCACATGTAGCAATATAGAGTTCAGGATTCATTACTTCAACATTATGACCAACAATAATATCTCCGGCAGTAATAATACCAACTCCTTTATGTTTAAAGTGAATCACGGCCTGATCGGATGAATGTAATTTTAATCTGACACCTTTAAGATTCAGGATTATATCTGTAACATCCTCTGTAACTCCCTGAATCACAGAGAATTCATGCAAAACACCTTTAATGCGGAGTGACGTAATTGCCGCACCTTGAAGGGATGAAAGCAAAACTCGTCTGAGTGAATTCCCCAAAGTAGTCCCAAATCCTCGTTCAAATGGTTCGGCATAAAACTTACCGTAAGTAGATGTGAGAGTATTCTTCTCAACCTGAAGTTGTTTAGGTTTTATAAGATCCCGCCAGTTTTTATACATTGCTACCTCCTCCGGAAATAGAAAACCGGTTGTAGTTAAAAACTAGAATCAGCAGCTTCCAGAAATTACTTCGAATAAAGCTCAACAATGAGCTGTTCCTGGATAGGAGTTGTGATGTCCTCACGAGTAGGAACACCTCTAAGGGTGCCTTTGAAGGAATCACGATCTAGCTCTAACCACTGTGGAATCCCACGACGTACAACCGCTTCAAGAGCATCGCTGATAGCAACAACTTTGCGGCTTTTCTCACGCAATTCAATTACATCGCCTGCTTTAAGCTGAATAGATGGAATATCAACTCTTCGTCCGTTAATGGTGAAGTGACCGTGACGAACAAGTTGTCTTGATTCCGAACGCGAAGAGGCAAAGCCAAGTCGATACGCAACATTGTCAAATCTACGCTCAAGTAATGAGAGAAGATTCTCGCCAGTAACGCCTTTCATCCGGTCAGCTAACTTGAAGTAGCTGCGAAACTGTTTCTCAAGAATACAATAAATACGGCGAACTTTTTGCTTTTCACGAAGCTGAGTTCCGTATGCAGATACTTTAGTCCTGCCTTGTCCATGCTGGCCAGGAGCATAATTGCGACGCTTAATTGCACACTTATCAGTGTAGCAACGGTCACCCTTTAAAAACAGTTCTGTGTTTTCTCTTCTGCACAAACGGCATGAAGGTCCTGTATATCGAGCCAATGAAAACCCCCTTGAAAGTTGTTACGAATAAAATCAAACTCTTCTTCTCTTTGGTGGACGGCATCCGTTATGAGGAATCGGAGTCACATCCTTAATAAAACTGATACTGAAGCCAGCTGCCTGAAGAGCACGGAGAGCGGACTCACGCCCGGAACCGGGACCTTTAACATACACTTCAACCGTACGCATTCCATGCTCCTGTGCTTTTTTAGCACAATCTTCCGCAGCTATTTGAGCTGCAAATGGAGTACTTTTGCGCGAGCCCTTAAAACCCTTGGCACCTGCTGTCGACCACGCAACAACATTTCCAACAGGATCGGTAATAGTAATAATGGTGTTGTTGAAAGTCGCTTGAATATGAGCAACACCATTTGTAATATTTTTACGTTCTTTTTTCTTTCGAACTACCTTTTTGGTTGGACTCGCCATTCTGTATTCTCCAGAGCTCGTTTAATTATTTCTTCTTACCAGCAACAGTGCGCGCAGGACCTTTACGTGTGCGTGCATTTGTTTTTGTGCGTTGACCATTGCAAGGAAGACCTTTACGATGACGCAAACCTCTATAACATCCGAGATCCATAAGACGCTTGATATTCATCGATATCTCGCGGCGCAAATCACCCTCAACCTTGCAATTACGATCAATCTCGTCACGAAGCTTAGCAACTTCTGTCTCGGTAAGTTTATCAGTACGTGTATCCGGATTAATCTGACTCGCAGCAACAATACGCTCAGCAGAAGAATTGCCTATACCGTAAATATACGTCAATGCGATAACAATTCGTTTGTTTTTTGGTAAATCAATACCTGAAATACGTGCCAATGGAAATTCCCCCTTTAATTACTTATCCCTGGCGTTGAGAATGCTTAGGGATATCGCAGATAACTCGAACCACACCTTTACGCTTAACAATTTTACATTTGTCACAAATCTTTTTTACAGAGGCACGTACTTTCATAAAACTCCCCATGCACGGAATGTATAAATCATATCCGGGTTAATATTTCAGGTCCGTTCTCAGTGATTGCAACGGTGTGTTCAAAATGAGCTGACAAACCACCATCACATGTCACAACGGTCCAGTTATCATTTAAAACTTTAACTTCGTGAGATTTTTCATTAATCATTGGCTCAATAGCCAACACCATTCCCGGCTTAAGCAAAATTCCCTTACCTGAAAAACCGTAATTTGGTATCTGCGGATCTTCGTGTAGGTTTTTTCCAATACCATGCCCAACAAAATCTCTTACGACTGAATAACCTCTACATTCAACAAAACTCTGAATGGCAGAAGAAATATCCCCTAACCTGTTTCCTGGAATCGCCATTTCAATGGCTGCATATAAAGACTGTTCAGTTACAGAAATCAGTTTTAAAGCATCATCAGAGATGACACCAACGGGAATCGTTATCGCAGCATCACCAAAAAAATTATCGTAGAAAACCCCAAAATCCAGGCTAAGTATATCTCCAGATCTCAATGGATCCTTGTTAGGAAGACCGTGAACAACCTGATTATTTGGTGAACAGCATAAAGAGCTTGGATACTTGTTGTAGCCACGAAACGCACACTTTGCATTAAGTTTGTGAGCTCTGGCGGAGGCAAACAACTCAAGTTCATGCGTTGTGATCCCAGGGCATACTAACGATTGCAACTCATCAAGTACTTCAGCAACAATACAGCCAGCAGATCTCATTCTATCGATCTCACGTCGAGATTTAAGAATTATCACCAATACCGCCTGCGTCTATAATACGACTGATTCGTGTCTGGATATCACTGATAGAACCACTGCCTGATACATTGCAAAGCAATCCTAAATCACTAAAATAGGATTTAAGAGAAGAAGTTTGGTCTCCATACACTTTAAGCCGGTTTTTTACCGTAATCTCGGAATCATCGTCACGCTGCACGAGAAGGGTACCACATGAATTACAGACACCTTCTCGATCCGGTTTATCAAATAAAACATGAAAACCCCTCCCGCACGCTGGACAGGTTCTTCTTCCAGATAACCGAACAATTAATTCATGACTATCAACTTCTAATGCAATAACAACATCAATCTTTTTGCCAATACTATCTAAAAGTGAGATAAGCTCATCAGCCTGAGGTATAGTACGAGGGAAACCATCTAAAATGAAACCAGACACACAGTCTTCCCGAGAGACTCTTTCCTTAACCAAGCCAAGTACAATCTCATCGGAAACAAGTCCACCTGCATCCATAATAGCTTTAGCCACATCACCAAGAGACGTTTTAGCCTTTACAGCCGACCTCAGCATATCACCGGTTGATATCTGCGGTATACCATACTTGCCAACTATAAATTGTGCCTGAGTTCCTTTTCCAGAACCAGGAGGACCAAAAAGCACGACATTCACTTACTACCGTCTCCCTTTGATACGCACACCCTTAAGAAAACCCTCATAGTTCCGGGTGATGAGATGTGATTCAATCTGAGATACCGTGTCCATTCCAACGCCTACTGCAATCAAAAGAGCTGTACCACCAAAATAAAAAGGAAGATTAAATTTACCGATTAATATCGATGGCAAAATGCAAACAATCGAAATATAAACTGCACCAGCAAAGGTTAATCTGGTGAGCACGGTGTCAATAAAATCAGAAGTCTCTTTTCCTGGACGAATGCCCGGAATGTAGCCACCCTGTTTTTTAATGTTATCCGCAACATCAATAGGGTTAAAAGTCACAGCCGTGTAGAAATAACAGAAGAACACAATAAAAGCAACGAAAAAGATATTATACACAAGATTTCCAGGCGACAAACTTTTAGCTGCAGTTTGAACCCATGGGATATCAATGAAATTTGCAATAGTTGCAGGAAACATAATAATTGAAGAAGCAAATATAGGTGGAATTACGCCCGCCATATTAATTTTTAAAGGTAAATGAGATGTCTGAGCATTAAATGTCTTAAGTCCGACCACTCTTTTTGCATAATGAATTGATAATCTTCTTTGACCTCTTTCAACAAAAACAATAACAGCAATCACGGCAAACATGATTGCCAATACAAAAATAAGAACAAAAAGTGAAAGCTGGCCAGCATTTACAAGTTTTACAGTATTATTAAGTGCTGACGGGATATTAACAACTATGCCGGCAAAAATAATTAACGAGATCCCATTGCCAATGCCCTTTTCAGACATTTGCTCACCTAACCACATTACAAAGGCTGTTCCGGCAGTCAACGTTATTACCGTCAATACCCTAAAGCCCCATCCTGGACTTGGTACAACTAACTCACCGGCAGGACCACGCATACTCTCTAGGCCTACGGCAACGCCCATGCCCTGCACAATACTTAAAACAACAGTACCGTACCTCGTATATTGAATAATTTTTTTGCGTCCTGCCTCACCTTCTTTTGACAGTTTTTCTATTGCAGGAATGACAACTGTAAGAAGTTGGAAGATAATTGAAGAGGAGATATATGGCATAATGCCAAGCGCAAACACGGTAAGTCTCTCCAATGCACCACCAGAAAACATGTCAAAAAGACCTAATAAAGTCCCTTGAGATTGTTTAAAAAAGTGTGAAAGAGCAATCCGGTCAATTCCAGGAGTTGGGATGTGACAACCAACACGATACACGGCAAGCATTCCCAAAGAAAACAAAACACGCTTTTTTAACTCAGGAATCTTGAATATATTCTGGAGAGCTTCAAACACTATGCGATCTCCTCAACACTACCACCAGCGGCAATAATTTTATCTTTTGCTGACTGGCTGAACTTATTCGCAGACACTTTTACCGACTTTGCGATGTCACCACTGCCAAGAATTTTAACAGAATAACGATCTGATTTAATAAGACCTTTAGACACAAGCGCCGCAACATCAATAACTGAACCGACATCAAATACGTCAAGTTGACTAATGTTTACAAGTGAATACACAACGCGGTCAAGCGGTGTGAAACCACGCTTTGGCAATCGACGCTGCAGAGGCATCTGGCCACCTTCAAAACCTGCCTTAATGCTGCCGCCTGAACGGGCTTTTTGGCCTTTATGGCCCTTAGTAGCAGTTTTCCCGTGACCAGATCCGGTACCACGACCAATGCGTTTTCTGTTTTTTGTTGAGCCGATAGAAGGTCTCAGATTATTCAGTTCCATGGAAATAAACCCCTTTATCTATTCAACGGTCAATAGATGACCAACTTTATTGATCATACCCCTGATTTGTGGGTTGTCTTGACGCTGGACGGTTTGATTTAGCTTTGACAGACCAAGACCTGCAACTACAGCGCGATGCTTTTTTGGAGTACATATAGTACTTTTTGTAAGCGTTATCTTAAGTAAACTGCTCATAATTTAGTTCCCCGTAAAAAATTATTCAGTGATACCACGACGAGCGGCAATTTCTTCGGGTGTCTTAAGACGTTGAAGACCCTGAAAAGCTGCTTTTATAACGTTATGAGGATTATTTGATCCTAAACATTTGGAGAGAATATTGTTAATGCCTGCCGCTTCAAAAATTGCACGTGCGGCCCCACCGGCGATCACGCCAGTACCAGCAGAAGCTGGCTTCATAAGAAGACGTCCGGCACCAAACTTACCTTCAATTTCAAAAGGAATCGTTTGACTTGAATTAACGGGCACTTTAATAAGGTTCTTTTTAGCCTGTTCTACGCCCTTCCTGATGGCTTCAGGAACCTCATTAGCCTTACCAAGACCATATCCAACATAACCGTTGCCGTCACCGACAACTATCAATGCTGAAAAACTGAACCGGCGACCACCTTTAACTACTTTGGCAACACGACTGATATGAACTACTTTGTCGGTTAGATTTAGTTCTGCTGGATTAATCCTACTCAAAGAAAACCTCCTATACTCTTAAAAAATCAACCCTGACTCGCGGGCGGAATCTGCAAGAGCTTTAATCCTGCCGTGATAGAGAAAACCATTGCGGTCGAAAACTACAGACGAAAAACCTTTAGCAAGAGCAAGCTTAGCGACTTCTTTGCCCACTTGTGTTGCTGCCGTGATATTGCCAGAATTTGAAAGGCCCTTTACAGCCTCAGATAAAGTAGATGCTGCAACCAAAGTCGTACCATTCGAGTCGTCAATTAACTGGGCATAAATATGACGTGCGCTCTTAAATACATTAAGGCGTGGACGTTCAGTTGTTCCGCGAACCTTTTTTCTAACCCGGACTTGACGTTTAAGTCGAGTAATTTTCTTAATTGCTGTCTTAGCCACAAAATCTCCTTATAAAGACTATTTCTTGCCGGTCTTCCCAGCTTTTCTCAGTATAGTCTCGTCAGCATATTTGATTCCTTTGCCCTTGTACGGCTCAGGTCTACGGAACGATCTAATTTTTGCAGCGGTCTGCCCAACTAATTCTTTATCAAACCCCTTAACAGACAGCTTAGTCATTTTTTCAACATCGATTGATATTCCTGTAGGGATCGGAAAGTTTACCGGATGAGAATAACCAAGAGCAAGCACCAGCTCAGCACCCTTTACTTCGGCTCTATAGCCAACTCCGTTGATCTCAAGATCTCTCTGAAACCCCTTCGTGACACCAACAACCATGTTATTAATCAAAGTGCGCGTAAGGCCATGTGCGGCTCGTGCGGCTGTTGAATCATCACATCGCGCTACTTCGATAGCTGTATCACGAATATCAAGAGTAACTACAGACATAATGTTACGTGTTAAAGAACCGATTGGGCCTTGTACCGAAAGCACTGAATCGGTAAAAGATATTTTTACACCCTTTGGTATTTCAATTGGCATTTTACCTATTCTAGACATCTAAAAGTACTCCTTGTCGCAATTATTACCAGACCGTACAGATCAGTTCGCCGCCAACTCCAGACTTACGAGCAACATTATCAGCGATGATACCCTTTGACGTTGAAAGAATCGCAATTCCGAGTCCGCTCTTCACTAACGGGATATCCTCAGACTTGACATACACTCTTCCACCCGGTTTGCTGATTCGCTTGATCTCGTTTATTACGCTATCTTTTTCATCAATGTACTTCAAGTAGACACGCAAAACACCCTGAAGATTATCAGAAATAACCTTATAGTTTTTAATGAAGCCTTCTTGCTTTAATACGTTAGCAATACTGACTTTCATGTTGGATGATGGAATATCTACTTTCTGGTGCTTAACCATGTTTGCATTTCTGATTCTGGTAAGCATGTCAGCAATCGGGTCTGTCATGGACATTATGAATGTGCTCCTGTCTCTTTATCTATTGTAACTGTTAGCTACCAGCTCGATTTTATCACTCCGGGAATCTGGCCGGACGAGGCATACTTGCGCAGACAAATTCTGCACATCTCGAACTTGCGATAAAACGCTTTTGGACGACCGCAGATTGGGCAACGATTGTGCTGCCGAACCTTAAATTTTGGTGGACGTTGAGACTTAATAATCATTGATACTTTTGCCACTGAATCCTCCAGATATCTTAGTTCCTAAACGGCATGCCCAGGTACTTGAGAAGTGCTTTACCTTCTTCGTCTGTTTTAGCACTTGTTACAATCGTAATATTCATTCCCTTGATTTTGTCTACATTATCATAATTGATTTCAGGAAAAATAAGCTGATCCTTGATACCAAGAGTGTAGTTGCCTTTGCCATCAAAAGCTTTACCCGACACACCTTTAAAATCACGTACCCTGGCAAGTGAAACATTCACCAAACGATCAAGAAATTCGTACATGCGATCACGGCGAAGAGTTACCATACAACCAATTGGCATACCTTCACGTAGTTTAAAAGTCGCAATAGACTTCTTGGCTTTCGTAATGACGGATTTTTGTCCGGTGATTAAACCAAGCTCGGTGGTTGCCGAATCAAGTATCTTGACATTCTGAATGGCTTCACCCAACCCCATATTAACCACAATCTTCTTGATCTGCGGTACCTGCATAGAAGACTTGTAACTGAAGTCATTACGAAGCTTGGGAACTATTTCTGATGTGTATATATCTTTTAAACGAGACATTAATCATTTCCTCCAAAGTATTCTAAAGCGTTGTGCCACACTTTACACATACACGTTGTTTTTCGCCATTTTCTAAAAACTTCTTGGTTGTTCTTACAGGCTTAGAGCACTTTGCGCAGTATGGCATAACATTGGAGATATGAATGCGTGCTTCCTTCTCCTTAATCTCACCTGCTTCGTTACCTTTAGCTTTAACATGACGTTTAATTAAATTAAGCCCTTCAACAATGACGCCATTTTTCTTGGGCAGCAACTGAAGAATTTTGCCTGTCTTGTTTTTTTCCTTACCGGCAATCACCATTACGGTATCACCCTTGTTAACATGAGGTTTTGTGACTTGCATCATCATTCTCCGATATTTTTATAGTACTTCCGGTGCAAGAGAAATAATTTTCATGAACTTTTTAGCGCGTAATTCTCTGGCAACCGGACCGAAGATACGAGTACCAACCGGTTCCTTGGCATTGTTGATAACAACACCTGAATTATCATCAAAACGAATATAAGAACCGTCTGGACGGCCCAGAGCTTTGGCAGTTCTGACAACAACCGCCTTAACAACATCGCCTTTTTTAACCTTTGAATTAGGCATAGCTTCACGCACAGAAGCAACAATAATGTCACCTACACTTGCATATTTTCTTTTAGAGCCGCCAAGCACTTTGATACAAAATAATTTTTTTGCACCTGAGTTGTCGGCTACATCCAGTACTGTCTGCATTTGAATCATTAGATGTTACTCCCTATGCTAAGAGATGCTTTCAATTATCTGCTTAAGGCTCCAACGTTTGTCTTTACTTAACGGACGGCATTCAATAATCTGAACACGATCTCCGACTTTTGAACTGTTGAGTTCATCGTGAACCTTATACTTTACACTGCGCTTTATATATTTACTGTAGACACTGTGCTTTACAAGACGGTCGACTTTAACAACTACTGTCTTTTCCATCTTATCACTCACAACAACACCTACTTGAGTTTTTCTGTGACCGCGTTCACTCATTTAGATACTCCCCCTGCCTTGCTCTCGGTGAGAATGGTATTAATTCTGGCAATATCCTTCCGAAGGTTCTTCAGCTTGGAAGTATTTTCTAATCTGCCTGTATGAAGCTGGAATTTTAGATTAAAAAGTTCCTGAGTAGATTCAGTCTGCTTTTTAATAAGATCTTCAGCTGATATTTTTCTGAGGTCATTAGGCTTCATGAACATCTCCCCTGGAAATAAACTTTGTAGAAAGGGGCAGTTTGTGAGCTGCGAGCCTGAATGCTTCACGCGCAATTTCCTCTGTCACGCCTTCCATTTCATACAACACGACGCCCGGCTTTATAACACAGACCCATGAATCAGGAGAACCTTTGCCTTTACCCATCCTGGTTTCAGCCGGCTTAGCAGTAAGTGGTTTGTCGGGGAAAATACGAATCCATATTTTACCTCCCCTTTTAATATAACGGGTCATAGCAATACGAGCTGCCTCAATCTGACGTGAGTCAAGCCATCCGCACTCTGTTGCCTGTAATCCAAATTCGCCAAAAGAGAGCTCAATTCCTCTACAAGGCTTACCGGACATACGCCCCTTCATCTGCTTTCTATGTTTTACCCGTTTCGGCATTAACATTGATACATGCTCCTATTGTGCAATATAAAGAAATTACTTACCGGGCAGAATTTCGCCCTTAAAAATCAACACCTTAATACCGATAAGGCCATATGTTGTCTTTGCTTCTGCAAAACCATAATCGATATCAGCACGTAATGTGTGCAGAGGGACCCTGCCCTCACGGTACCACTCAGTTCGTGACATTTCTGCACCACCTAAACGGCCAGAGCAGGTAATACGAATCCCTTTTGCGCCGAATTTAAGTGTTGAAGTAACGCTTTTCTTCATGGCTCTTCTGAAAGCAATACGACGCTCTAACTGCAAAGCAACATTTTCAGCAACCAGCTGAGCGTCAAGCTCAGGCTTACGGACTTCATTTATGGTTATAAAGATCTCTTTTGTTGAAATCAGAGCAAGCTCTTTCTTGATTGTTTCAACTTCAGACCCCTTCTTACCAATAATAAGACCTGGTCTTGCAGTAAAAATATTGATCTTGCACTTGTTAGCAGCACGCTCGATCTCTATTTTAGAAACACCTGAACTGTACAAGCGTTTTTTAAGGAATTTACGAATTGCCAAATCTTCATGTAGCAACTTTGCATAATCTGCTTCAGCATACCACTTGGAATCCCAAGTTTTTGTTACACCGAGCCTGAAGCCAATCGGATTAATTTTTTGTCCCAACCTACACCTCCACGTAATAAAACTATTTCGAGTCTGAAAGGGTTACAGCAATATGACTAGTAGGCTTACGTATTTTGCTGGCACGCCCCATTGCACGAGGTACAAAACGTTTCAGTGCAGCCCCGCCATCAACAAAAATTGTTTTTACAACCAGGCGATCAACATCAGACACACCTTTTTGTTCAGCGTTAGCTACAGCAGACTTAAGAAGTTTAGATACTAACTTGGCAGAAGGCTGAGGCATAAACCGCAAAATATTCAGCGCATCCTGAATGCCCTTTCCACGCACAAGATCAACTACAAGTCGAGTTTTGCGAGGCGAAAGGCGTACAGATGAAAGTTTAGCGTTTGATTCCATGTAAAAGCTCCCTTACTACTTTTTGACTTTGCTCTTTTTATCAGCGGCATGACCATGAAAAGTTCTTGTTGGTGCAAATTCACCCATTTTATGGCCAACCATGTTTTCAGTAACAAAAACAGGAATGAATTTTTTACCATTATGAACCGCAAAACTACAGCCAATAAAATCAGGACTGATCGTTGAACGACGGGACCAGGTCTTAATAATTTTTTTGGAATTAGGACCTTCAGCCAGAACTTTCTTGTTCAGGTGGTCATCAATAAATGGACCTTTTTTAATAGAACGTGCCATAATATCTCAGCCTCTCAACGAATTATTTACTACGCTTTTTAACAATGAAACGGTCAGAAGTCTTGTTAGTACGAGTTTTATATCCCTTTGTAGGAATACCCCATGGAGTTACCGGGTGGCGCCCACCTGAAGTGCGTCCTTCACCACCACCATGTGGATGGTCAACAGGGTTCATTGCAACACCACGAACCTTAGGACGTCTGCCAAGCCAACGTGAACGGCCGGCCTTACCAATATTTACGTTTTCATGGTCCGTATTGCCAACTTGCCCAATGGTTGCATAACAATCCTGGAGAACCAAGCGAACTTCGCCTGAAGGGAGCTTGACTTGAGAATACTTTCCTTCTTTGGACATAAGCTGGGCAAAGGTACCGGCGCTTCTGGCCAACTGTGCCCCTTTACCGATCTTAAGTTCAATATTGTGGATAACTGTACCAAGAGGAATCGAACGCAGAGGCAACGAATTACCTGGTTTTATATCAGCCTCAGGACCGCTGATTACAACGTCACCAACTTTCAAATCCAGAGGAGCAAGAATATAGCGTTTCTCGCCGTCAACATAGTTTAACAGCGCAATACGAGCACTACGATTCGGATCATACTCAATACTTGCTACCGTAGCAGGAATGCTGCGCTTATCACGACGAAAATCAATAATACGATATTTCTGTTTGTGACCACCGCCCTGATGACGGGAAGTAATACGACCGTTGGAATTTCTGCCGCCGCTTTTTTTAAGAGAGACCAGCAGAGATTTTTCAGGAGTAGTTTTAGTAATCTCTTCGAACGTAGAACAGGTTTGATGTCTGCGTCCAGCTGAAGTTGGATTATAGCTTTTAATTGCCATTGTGAACCCCAAACGTATTAGTTAGACTTCAAAGAAATCTATTGATTGCCCTTCCTGGAGCGTAACATATGCTTTTTTCCAGTTGGAACGTTTGCCTAAAGTTTTGCCAGAACGTTTTACCTTGCCGGCTACTGTTACCGTGCGAACATTAGAAACTTTAACTTTAAACAGATTCTCTACAGCCTGCTTGATTTCAATCTTATTTGCGTCTTTATCAACTATAATCGCAACAGTATTGGTTGTGTCAGAACCTAAAGATGTTTTTTCGGTAACATGCGGTTTTTTGATAACGGAGTAAATATTCATTTTTGCAATACTCCTTCGGTTGATAGTACAGAGTCCTGAGTAAAAATAATGTGCTTGTATTTGAGCATGTCATGAATATTAAGTGCATCATGTTTCAGCATTTTTATATGCGGCACATTACGAGCGGATAGAAACAAATTGTTATTAAAATCGTCTGTTACAATTAATGATTTCTTTAGATCAAAGTTGCTTAAAAAACCCACAAAATCCTGAGTTGATATTTTTTCGAATTCAATTTTATCAAGCACAGTAATATTTTCAGTCTGCAGCTTATACGTAAGAACAGAACAAAGGGCCGCAGCCCTGGCTTTCTTATTCATACTGAGGTTATATGTCTTCTGCTGTGGGCCGAAAGCGACGCCGCCTCCGGGATATTGAGGCGCACGACTGCAGCCTTGACGTGCATTGCCTGTTCCTTTCTGCTTGAAGGGCTTTTTACCACCACCACGAACAGCAGAACGATTTTTAACAGCCACAGTTCCAGCTCTACGATTTGCGAGCTGAATACGAAGGGCTTGATGAATAAGACTCTCTCTTACTTCAACATCAAACACGTCATCGGAGAGCTGTACTTCACCGACCTGTTGTTTGTTCATATTGTAAACTGCAATTGAAGGCATATACAAACTCCTGAAATACTAAGCTTTGACACTCTTTTTAATCATTACAATCGAATTCTTGTGTCCAGGGACAGCACCTTTAATTAGAAGCAGATTCTCAGCAGCGTCAATCCGGATAATTTTAAGTCGCTGGACAGTAACTTTTGCATTGCCCATCTGGCCGGGCATTTTCTTGTTTTTAAAGACATGTGATGGTGTTGCAGATGCGCCGATAGATCCAGGAGCTCTATGGAAACGTGACCCATGGGAAGCACGACCACCTTTAAAATTATAACGTTTTATGACACCCTGAAAACCTTTTCCAATGCTCGTACCGGTCACATCAATCACATCGTCAACCGAAAATTCGTCGACAGTGATTACGTCACCGACATTCATTGAGTCAACCTGATCATTTTTAAATTCACGTAAATGTCTGAAAACGCCATGGCCCGATTTAGTACAGTGACCAAGGTATGGCTTATTTACATTAGCGGCAACGACCGATTCAAAACCAACCTGCACTGCTGAATATCCATCGCTTTCAGCAGATTTTTTCTGAACAACATAACAGGGACCGGCTTGAATTACAGTTACCGGTACTCTTGTTCCGTCTTCAAGAAATATCTGAGTCATGCCCAGTTTTTTTCCGATAATACCTTTCATCATATTCAGTCCTATTCAGTCGTAGTAGCAGTTACAGTTTTATTTCAACATCAACGCCGGCAGATAAATCCAGCTTCATGAGGGCATCAACTGTCTGCTGTGTAGGGTCTAGTATATCAATCAAACGCTTATGAGTTCTAATTTCAAACTGGTCACGGGATTTCTTGTCAACATGTGGTCCACGAAGAACACAATATTTATTAATAACCGTCGGCAGAGGAATAGGCCCGGCAACACGCGCACCTGTTCTTTTTGCAGTATCAACGATTTCACCCACTGAAACATCAAGTAGCTTATGATCGTATGCTTTTAGTCGAATTCTTATCTTCTGGCTCTGCATTAAATACCTCGTTACGAATCTATTTATTCAATAATTGAAGCGACGACACCAGCGCCGACAGTACGGCCACCCTCACGGATAGCAAAGCGCAAGCCATCATCCATTGCGATCGGGGTGATCAGTTTGATGG
>VFJW01000088.1 GCA_009885845.1 Geobacter sp. | reverse complement strand
GGGCCGTTTTCGGCAGTTTATTCCACCTGTGCGGAACATCTCTTTGAGTCCGCGTTCAGATCCGTCGGCATTGGAACAAAGGTTTTTGTTGATGCACCCGCTTCTAACAGGGGCGCGCTCCGACTTTTCAACCGGAAAAGAATGAAGATTTGCGGTAGCACTCTGCTGATGCATGCCGGTAAAAAACCGCACTATCGACCGGAACTGATTTACGGACTGGCTACGATGGGGAGTTGCGGGTGAAAAAGAAAATGTACCTGAGGAGTCGGCCATGAACGCACTAAATAATATAATCATTGACGATACCACCCTTCGTGACGGTGAACAGACCGCCGGGGTGGTCTTCTCCAAACGCGAAAAGATTGCGATAGCCCGCATGCTGGACTCCATCGGCGTAGGCGAGATTGAATGCGGCATCCCCGCCATGGGCGTGGAAGAACAGGAAAGTATCCGCACGCTGGTAGATCTCGGCTTGAACGCCCGCCTGATTACCTGGAACCGGGCACTGGTGCCTGAAATTAAGGCAAGTATTGCTTGCGGTGTGCATGCGGTAGATATTTCGCTGTCGGTTTCCGATCAGATGATTCAGAATAAGTTGCGTAAGGATCGTGAGGCGGTGAGAGAACAGCTGAAGGTCGCACTCGGTTTTGCCAAACAGCATAATCTGTACGTTTCGGTCGGCGGTGAGGATGCCAGTCGCGCTGACATGAACTTTCTGGTTGAGTTGATGGAGATCACCCGTTCGCTGGGGGGTGACCGCTTCCGCTTTTGTGACACCCTCGGCATCATGGACCCGTTCACCATGTTTGACAAAATCGCCTTTCTGCGGCAGGCGGTACCGGAAGTAGATATTGAAGTTCATACCCACAATGATCTGGGGATGGCCACAGCCAATGCCATAGCAGGCATCCGTGCCGGGGCGAAGTTCGTCAACACCACGATTAACGGACTGGGAGAGCGGGCAGGTAACGCAGCATTGGAAGAGGTGGTCATGGGCCTGAAACATGCCTGCGGCATCGAAACCGGGATCGATACGCACCGTTTCCGTGAGATGTCGCTCTTTGTCGCCAAAGCTTCCGACCGGCCTCTTTCAGTTTCCAAACCGGTGGTCGGATCACGGGTCTTTTCGCACGAATCGGGCCTGCACGCCGACGGCGTTATCAAGGATCCGCATAATTACGAAGGCTTTGATCCGGCAGAAGTCGGGATGACCCGCAGCATCGTGGTCGGTAAACATTCCGGCACAGGCGGTTTGATTGAACGCTATCGCAGCATGGGCATCGTTGTTGACCGGAAGCGGGCTGACCCGTTGCTGGTTCAGACACGAGCCATGTCGTGCAAGCGCAAGCGTGACCTGAGTAACAGTGAACTTATGGCTATTTATCTTGGCGAAGAAACGCTGCCGAAGGCGGCATAACCCGATTAAACAGGATACGTACGCTCACGAAATTATTTCAAAATAAACAACCAGAAATAATTTCTACTGTACTAAAAGGGGAGGCATTATGTGTGTAGCAGGAACGATTTTCGTACCGATCATTGAAGCGGCACAGCTGTTGGAAACAACTGAAATGCGGGTGCTGATGATGCTAAAAAAGGATGAGTTGCAGGGGAAAATGATTGATGAGGCATGGCATATTGACCGATCGTCCCTGAACCTCTGCGATAAACCAAAAGCAGCGGATATTGTCAGGCCGGGGGGCTGCGGTACGTGTGGCCCCGGGTGTGGCAGTGGTTGTTGAGGGCATTAGAAAGGCATTGAAACACAGAGCAACAAAGCAACAGAGAAACAGACCGTTGGATGAAAATCAATCCAACTCCAATTATTCTGGTTTCAATCTCTATCCACGTTTTTGAGTAGTTGACCGCTCATCTATTTAGACTTGGACGTTCTCTGTTGCTCCGTTGCTCTGTGTTTCAACAGTACTAAGGTTTCGAGGTGACAGTATGCCCATTATCGTCAAGGCATCAGATTTTAAATTCAAGTATCCGCGTGACATCGTCAACCGTGAAGAGCCAAAATTTACCGGCCTGCCGGATCCGGCACCCTTCTACCGCCACGATCTCTACGATATTCTCCCGATGATGTCTGCCGTTATGGATGAACTCAACAGTGCTGATGGTGACGTATTAAATCTGCTGGAGGACATCCTGAACCAGATGCCCGGCTTTGTCAGCACTCGAGGAGAGGTATTTGATTATCTGACCGGATCGGCACGGGAATGCTTGAGGCCGTAGGGTCTTCCGCCTGCCTGAGTCGGCAGATCTTTGTTTAATTGCCCTGGGAAGAGGATGCTACAGGCTTATTAACTTGATGCCCGCAATCAGCAGAACAACTGCCAACGTATAGCGGATTGCGGTAAGTGGGAGATGTCTGCTGCCAAGATGGGCCCCTGCAGTGCCGCCGACAATTGCACAGAGAGCAAGCCATGGAATGAAAGCGGGTATATTTCCAAGAGACGCCAGATGTCCCGCGAGGCCAGCGGCAGAGTTGAGCAGAATAAAAAGAGCCGATATACCGGCTGTTTCACGGGTTCCTGCCCAACCAAGAAGGAGGAGAAGCGGACTGAGAAAAATCCCCCCGCCCACTCCGGTGAGTCCTGAAAGGAGGCCGAGCAGGGCACCAATAGTCATTGCCAGAACGATGCTCGGTGGAGTTGACGGCCCTTGATTCTTCCTCTGTCTGAACAATAGCCTCCAGGCTGAAAAAAGCAGCACGACTCCCAGAAGCGGTTTCAGCAGGTGCGGCGGAAGATACACCATGCCGCCGATGAAACTGCACGGTATCGATGTCACAGCAAATGGCCAGAACGTCCGCCAGTTGAAATGTCCGGCACGGCTGAATTGAAAGAGGGCAATGGCTGAAACCAGAATATTGAGAACC
This sequence comes from Geobacter sp., assembly GCA_009885845.1. Lineage (GTDB taxonomy): Bacteria > Desulfobacterota > Desulfuromonadia > Geobacterales > Pseudopelobacteraceae > JACRCG01. The sequence goes on along the minus strand of VFJW01000088.1, from coordinate 4,151 downwards.
AGTGCTGTCGGCTTAATTGAAATCGTGGGGATCGCCGCCAGTGCCATGACGGCAATGTATCCCGATGCCCCGCCGTGTCCGACACTGGCATACAGCAGGGCAACAAGACCGACAGCACAGCAGAGCAGTATGAGTATTCCCGGTGTCATGTCGTCGTTTTCTCCCTTCCCTACTTTACATCATTGAGCAGGACGCAATCAAAAACCATGACCATGCCAGGCAAAAAACGTCATTTGTCCGGCCAACGATAAGTATCTGTGTATTTACCATACTTGACACATGAGAACCCGCAAAATTCAGCCCCCATTGCCGCTTGAATTTTGAGCACATGCTTCCACATGCGGCGAATGCCGGATCCGGCAGGTGATGTGCACGGTGTGATGGTGAAGGCAATTTTGAATGTTTGATTATGAATTTTGAATTATTCTGCAAACAGTGTCTACTGTCCGGTTGGCAGCGTAACCGCAAATGTAGTTCCTCCACCGATCCTGCTGGTGACCTCGATGTTCCCGCCCAAGCTTTCCACCAGACTTTTTGTCACAAACAGCCCAAGTCCCGTGCCTTCGCCCGGTTTTTTCGTTGTAAAATAGCGATCAAAAATGCGATCTATTGTTTCGATCGGGATTCCCGGACCATTGTCGGCAATGATGAAACATATTGCGTCGGCTTCCCCGTGTGCTGTTTCAACCAGAAGTTTGCCGCCGCTCTCTTCCATGGCCTGCAGGGCGTTCATGATGATATTGAGCAGAATCTGCTTCAGCAGATTGCCGTCCAGGTGGATGGTCGGCAGTGTATGGTCAAACTGTTTCAGGACAATTACGGCACGACGGGCGGCTTCGAAGTTGAGGAAGTTGAGAATGAAATCGACGGTGAGATTGAGATCCACTTCGCTGATAGTTTCATCATGGCTGCTGAAATTGAGCAGACCTTTGGTCAAGTGGGACAGGCGCTGTGCCTCTGAACGGATGCGAGCAATCATCTCCTGCACGATCTCAGGCACACCATCTTCCCGCAGAATCATTTGTGAGGCTGAGATTATAACGGAGAGCGGAGCATTCAGTTCGTGTACGACACCGGCAGAGATTTTACCCAGTTCGGCCATTTTCTCGTTATAGGCCAACTGCCGCAGCAGATCTGAGGAGATAATAGCGTCGTTGCTATGCCTGGCAGCCGAATCTTTCATAGATGCTCCGGAAGAAAAAGAAGCCGCCCACGTTGGGCGGCTTCCTGTGATGAGAGAAATCAGGGTAAGACTACATGTTGTTGTAACCTGATTCTGAATGCTGGGTCTGATCGAGACCCCTGATTTCATCTTCTTTGTCAACACGCAGACCCATTGTCTTTTCGAGTACAAAAGCGATTATGAACGTTACGATAAAGGCATAGGCGCCTGCCGCTACTACTGCGATCAACTGAGTCATCAACTGTTTGAAGTTACCTGCCAGAAGCCCGGTGGCGCCGACGGTGGCAAATACACCGGTCATGATCGCCCCAAACGTACCGCCGATACCATGTACGCCGAAGGCATCAAGTGAATCGTCATATTTCAGTTTGGCTTTCAGCAGGATGCCGCCGTAGCAGACCAGTCCCGCCATAATTCCCATGAGCAATGCTGCGCCCGGCTGTACAAATCCGGCGGCGGGAGTGATCACAACCAGACCGGCGACAACACCGGAACCGAAGCCGAGAGCACTCGGTTTACCGGAATGAATCCATTCAGCAATCATCCAGGAGAGTCCTGCTGCGGCAGGGGCAATAGTTGTGGTGGCAAAAGCCAGACCAGCCAACCCGCCGGCAGCATCAGAGGTATTAACACCGACGATAGCCGAACCGGCGTTGAAGCCGAACCAGCCGAACCAGAGCAGACCGACGCCGAGGAGGGTAAGCGGCAGATTATGCGGTGCCATCCGCTCGGTCGGGTAGCCGTGCCGTTTGCCGAGGAAGATCAGGAAGGCCAGGGCAGAGACACCGGATGAGAGGTGAACAACAGTACCACCGGCGAAATCAAGTGCACCTTTTTTGAACAGCCAGCCGTCGGTCATCCAGACCCAGTGAGCCAGCGGATCATAGACCAGCGTGGTCCAGAGAAGAACGAATACGCAATAGGCGGAAAATTTAACACGCTCAGCCATGGCGCCGGAGATAAGCGCAACCGTGATCATGGCGAACATGCACTGGTACATGGCAAAGACCAGTTCCGGGATTGCGCCGGGCTCTTTGGTGTAGTTCTGGAACAGGGCAAATTCAACAGTACCGCTGGCGGCATCCTTCATGATGATCAGGCCGTTCAGCAGAAACTTGCTGAAGTCGCCGATCAAACCCATCTTGGCCATATCAGGTCCGAAGGAAAGTGAGTAGCCGATAACCGCCCACTGGACTCCGACGATACCCATAGCTACAAAGGAGTGCATGAAGGTCGAGAGTACGTTCTTCTGACGGACCATGCCGCCGTAGAAGAGTGCGAGGCCGGGAATCATCAGCAGTACCAGGGCTGAAGAGATCAGCATCCAGGCGGTGTCGCCGGTATTCAATACTGGTTTGACGTCCGGCGGTGTCGCGGGAGCGGCATCAGCGGGTTTTGCTGCATCTGCTGCCGGTGCTGCTGTCGTTGCCACGGCAGGCGTAGCTGCGGGTGCTGCTGCGGACGTAACTGCTGCCGGAGCGGCTTCTTTCTTTTCTTCAGCCATTGCGGCAATCGGAATCAGCCCGGCCAGAATAAGAAGCATTATTGAAGCAAGATATAGTTTTAATTTCATGATATTCCTCCGTTAGTAAGTCGTAGTAGCACGGTAATCAGATCGCGTCGGCACCGCTTTCGCCGGTTCTGATCCTGACGGCCTCTTCGAGATTGATGATGAATATTTTGCCGTCGCCAATCCGTCCGGTTTTTGCACTGTTTTGTATTGTTTCAACAACCTTGCTTACCAGGTCGTCACTTACGGCGATCTCCATCTTGATTTTGGGGATAAAGTCGACAACATATTCAGCGCCGCGATACAGTTCAGTGTGGCCTTTCTGACGGCCGAACCCTTTAACTTCACTGACGGTGATCCCTTCTATTCCGATTGCATTAAGGGCATCTTTCACTTCGTCAAGCTTGAATGGTTTGATTATTGCCTCGATAAGTTTCATTGTGCATACCTCCTTGTGTGCGTATATGGATAGCTCCTTGCCCCGATGAACGGTATAGTTCGTTAACGAATTTGTTTTCTTTCAGAAAACCTACTCTAACTCACTAAAAGTCGGGGGCGGGAGGCACCCCACGCCGCCCCCGGATAACAGGAGGAACTGCTAGGGAAGATTGATGTCCAACTGGGTGGTGAAGGTTGGCTTGCCACCGGTAAGAGTATTCTGTCCAGGATTATAGACATTGGCACCGATAAGCAGCGAGACCTGCTTTGAGAATGCCCAGGAGCCGCCAACGCTTATTGCACCGAGAAAGTTGGTGCCGCCCTGATAATCTACCGCGAGCCAGAGCTTGTCAGATATTTCAGTCATGGTACGATCCCATGAAGCCAGTAAGCCGGTATTCTTTTTTGCTCCGAGACTTCTTTCGGCGCCATTGTAACCACCAACCGAGAGACGACCGATCACCGGCAACGTCCGTGCGATCAGACCATATGCTACGTTAGCCGAGAGAGGGTCGCTTGCGGTATTAATGCCGAACATTCCGGCAGCAACGGCAGGCATTCCACCAAAGAATGCATCTTCAGGAACACCCCCTTTGAAATTAAATGATATCGGGTGTTGTGCCATCGAGCTTCCCGCTACATTATCGGTCATAAAATCGGTTCCAACTTCAAACTTGAACTTTTCATACGGGAGTACACCAACAGTTACACCCACATCGTAGGTGTTTACGCCTGCATCGGCTTTTGATGAAAAACGGGCGTAATTGTCAATGCTTATGTTGACCTCTTTGAAGCCCTTTACATCGGTTGAAGGAATCCATATCTGTGTTGAAGGTGTTGCCAACGCCATACTGCTTGCCAATGCTACGAGTGCTGCTGCTACCGCTACCAATTTTAGACTTTTCATCTTTTTCTCCTTTTCATCGTTGATTTTGAACCCTTAAAAGCGATGATCCATTCTCCGCAACTCACCGAGTTTATTACAGTTATCAAAACCACGTCATTGTGATTTCACGCTTT
>VFJW01000059.1 GCA_009885845.1 Geobacter sp. | reverse complement strand
TATCTCTTCATCGCATCATCCATCAGCTTATAGGCGCAGAACTCTCCGCACATCGTACAGGCTCCGTGATCTGACACCGGCGAATTGGCCCGGTATTCGCGTGCCTTGTCAGGATCCATAGCCAGGGCAAACTGCCCTTCCCAGTCAAGTTTCTTCCTGCATTTCGCCATGGCAATGTCCTTCGCCATCGCTCCTTTTACCCCCTTGGCAATGTCGGCAGCATGGGCGGCAATGCGGGTAGCGATGACGCCATCACGCACATCCTGTACATTCGGCAGACAGAGGTGTTCCGACGGTGTGACATAGCAGAGAAAGTCGGCACCGGCAGCAGCAGCAATGGCTCCGCCGATGGCACAGGTGATGTGATCATAGCCCGGTGCAATATCGGTCACAAGCGGCCCGAGGACGTAGAACGGGGCTCCATGACAGAGCCGCTTCTGAAGCTGAATATTGGTCTGGATCTGGTTGAGCGGCACATGTCCCGGTCCTTCGATCATGACCTGCACGCCGGCATCCTGAGCACGCTGGGTCAATTCACCAAGCAGGATAAGCTCATGGATCTGGGCCCGGTCGGTCGCATCAGCCAGACAACCGGGGCGGAAACCATCCCCTAGGGAAAGAGTCATGTCGTATGCTTTTGTAATCTCCAGCAGCTTGTCAAAATGTTCAAAAAGCGGATTTTCCTTGTTGTTGTAACTCATCCATTCGATGGTGAAGGCACCGCCGCGCGAGACAACATCCATAATGCGTCCTTCGTTCTTCATCCGCTCAACAGTACTGCGGGTCACCCCGCAATGAACGGTTATGAAATCGACGCCATCCTCGGCATGCTTGATGATCCCGGCAAAGATATCGTCAACTGTCATATCGACGATGGCTTTATTCTTGACCCGCACCGCATCCAGTGCGGCCTGATACAGCGGCACGCTGCCAATGCAAGCGTTTGTTTCGGCAATGATCGCCTTCCTGATTTCGTCCACCGGGCCACCGGTTGAAAGATCCATAATAGCATCGGCACCGTACTTGACTGCCGTACGGGCTTTTTCCAGCTCGTTTTCCACATTCATATCGTCGGATGAAGAGCCGATGTTGGCATTGACTTTGGTACGCAGACCAGCACCGACCGCCAGCGGGGTGCCGTTGGTATGTTTGTTGTTGTGGCAGATGACGATGGTGCCGGCGGCAACACCCTCACGGATAAATTCAGGCGCCACCCCTTCTGCATCGGCGGCAATCTGCATTTTTTCGGTAATGAGGCCCCGGCGGGCATATTCAAGCTGAGTCATGTGTTCAATCCTTTTTCTTTAGTTCTTGTGCGGCAAGATAGTGATTAACCGGACTATGCCCCTTGCCCAGAGAGCGGGCGAGGCGAATAGCGGCGCTGATAAATAATTTTGACCGTTCGATCGCTGACAGCAACGGTTCTCCCTGGGCAAGCAGCGCAGCAATTGCCGATGCATAGCTGCAGCCGGTGCCATGCGTGTTGCTGGTAAAGATCCGCTCGGAACTGAAATGGTGGAATCTGGTACCGTCAAAAAGTATATCGATTGAGGTGCGACCGGTAAGATGCCCGCCTTTAATAAGTACATGAGCAGCACCCATAGCATGCAGATCGCGGGCGGCCTGCTCCATATCGGCCTCATTTTTTATCGATTTCCCAAGAAGACGCTCAGCTTCGGGCACATTGGGAGTCAACAGATAGGCGAGAGGCAGCAACTGATCACTGAAAACCTGAACCGCTTCACGCTCAAGCAGCGCTGCACCGCCTTTGGCAACCATAACCGGATCAATCACTAAAGGAATGATAACTTTCCGTTCTCCAAGTCGCTCTGCCAGTGTCGAAATCATGGCAGGGGTATGCAGCATGCCGGTTTTGATGACATCAATCGGGATATCCGACAATACGGCATCAAGCTGATCCCGCATAAAGCTCGACGGCAGACCGTGTATCGAATGAACTCCGCGAGTATTCTGGGCAGTCAGGGAGGTCAGAACCGTGGCAGCATAACTGCCAAGAAGGGTAATTGCCTTGATATCGGCCTGAATACCCGCCCCACCGCCTGAATCACTTCCGGCAATACTCAGAACCGCTCCACGCGGAAAGGGATTGGTACGATTAAAAAGCAGCAGCAATTCTGCCGCAGCAATATCTGGTCGTGGACTTGAAAGCACGGAAGAAATAACCGCCAGCGCGTCGGCACCCGCGTCGATCACCCGACAGGCATTACCGACAGATAACCCGCCGATAGCCACGATCGGGATCCTGATTTTTTCGCGGATCGATTCGAGCCCTTCAACTCCGGGGATATGCGCAACAACCTTGCTCCCGGTCGGGTACATCGCGCCAAATCCGATATAGTCGGCACCCTCCCGTTCTGCCTGCAGAGATTCTTCCAGATTGTGCGTCGAAACACCGATAATTTTACCACTCCCGAGCAGAGCTCGTGTAGCGGCTATATCGCCATCGTCCTGTCCCAGATGAACACCGTCAGCATCCAGTTCTTTGGCAAGCTGAACGTCATCGTTGACGATAAACGTGACTCCAAAACGGGCGCAGAGCCGTTTTAACCCGCCACCCTCCGTCAGACGTCCGGCAAACGGCATATCCTTGGCTCGATACTGCAGAGCCGAAACCCCGCCTCGCAGTGCCAGAGAGACCCTCTCCAAAAGATTATCGCCCTGATCGGTAATCAGGTAGACACCGGAAATATCCGGAGGCTGTAGTAATTTGTTTACGACCAGTCGAAATGGCTTGGTATCGCTCACGTAACTATTCCTCAACTCTGTCACACTTGATACGTGCGAGTGCAATTACAAATGGAAAAACCGCACTGACAAAAGATATCAGGCGGCCGGATAGAATGGTAATCCCGCAAGCCGCTTTCCTACGCCGGAATTACCCGGTTCAGGTGCAAAGGGTTCCCGCTGTCCGAACGTATAAAAGTTCAGGCAGGCGGATCTCAGTTCGGATGAACTCCCCCAGGGCCTTGTTGGGTTGGTACAGTACTGTAATGGGACCGTAATGTCAATTGGTACTAATAGAGGTACGGGATCAGCTTCTTTACACGCGTACGGTAGTCGGCATACTCCGGGAATTTTTCCCCCAGCAACCGTTCTTCGTGCCGTGATTTGACATCGAAAAAGAGAAGGATCAGCAGCGCGTAGACTAACGTAAGCCAGCTGTTCAGCCACATACCCCAGCCGAAAGCCATCAGCGTAATACCGCTGTAAATCGGATGCCGCACTAAGCGATAGACGCCGGTGACAACCAGTGTGGCATGCTCCTTCGGAACCGGCAGAGGGGTGAGATTCCTCCCCAGAGTGGACAAACCGGCCGCGGCAAGAAGAATGCCCGCTATAAACAACGCGCCGCCTCCACTTTTACCAATCCATGTATATGGTGCGCTCCATACCGGCATTCCCTGCCAGGTGTACGGACCGAACATCAGCAGTAAAAACAGGCATCCCTGAACGACCAGATACCACTCGCCCCGTGAGCCTTTCCACAACGGTGCAGTGGTCACTGTTTCCCCGTCAATGGAACTGTCATCATATCCATACAGAGTACCCTCAACGCAATTGAGCTCGTGCCAAAAGCACCGGGTAGCTGCGTTCACCCCTCATGACTTTCGTAACAGGAGAGACCGTGACGGAAGAAAAACCGGCCCGCTCGAGCATGCCGAAAAGCTCATCAGCACTGAAGCCGTTATGGAATATGCCGGTCGGATCGTCGTGAAAGCTGCCGTCTTCGGATTCCAGATCAGCCAGAGCGACCCAGCCACCTGTATGCAGCATCGATTTGAGCGACTGCAGGAGCGGTTCAATCTTATCGATATGATGCATGGTCATGGCACTGGTGATAAGGTGGTACTTTCCCGATGGCAGTTCCCCGCCAGCCAGGTCACACAGTTCTGTATGCACGTTTGCACTACCTGATTGCTGAATTTTGGCAGTGAGGCGCTCAAGCATCCCCGGTGAACTGTCAGCGCCAGTCATACTTCGAAGCGACGGAGCGAGCTGCAGGGTGACCAGACCGGTCCCGCAACCGATATCAAGGGCATCCCACTCCGGAGAAAGATGAATGTGTGCCTGAATGGCTGAAGCTATCTCCCCGGCCAGCTTGACCCGGCGGGGCTCTTCGTCCCACTGCATCGCTACAGCATTAAAATCCCGATGTTCCGTCATGACAACTCCTCTTTCGTTGAATTATTCCGAAACGCAGTGATCAGCTGTTCACTGGTGATAATCCCGATCCCTTTACGCGCATACCGCTCCAATATATCTGACATATTATGTCGTGATGCGACCGCATCAGTAACTACGAAGACCCTATATCCGCGGCTGAGCGCACCGAGTGCCGTGAAATACACACAATATGCGGCATCTACTCCGGACAGATACAGCTCATCAACTCTGCTGTCAATCAGCAGCTGCTCAAACCGGCGGTTCGAGAAGGCGTCAGTCCGGTTTTTTTCAAAGTCATTGCTGTTTACAATCTTGACTCTGCGGTCAATTATCACCTTTCCCGCCCGCCTGCCGCCATGCAGTCGGACAAACAGGTTATTGCTGAAGACCTGACGGATATAGGCAACCTCCATACCGGATTCTGTCGCCAGGTCGATCAACCGGTTAACCGTGGCTATCATTCCCGTAGCTGGTGGGGCGGTGACCGGTTGATGGGCATTCGTCCCGGAATATCCTTCCTGAATATCCAGAACCACGAGTGCTTTACGAGGATTCTGATAGACATCTATTCTTTTCCCTACGGTAGCAACATACATGCTGCGGAACATCATGGCAGCAGCTATGGCAGCAAGAGCAGCGAGTATCGCCAAGAATACGAGTAGATAAGGCATATCAGCGGGCTCCGCCCCAGAGTGGACTGTCCATGAACTGACGTCGCATTCTCTCTTCCGGGTTCTGTGTGTAAAATTCTTCTTCAGAAAACGAGTACCGATACGCTTCCAGATAGTCGTTTATGATACGGTTGGCGGCATTAATCTGTGCGATCTGCTCATTGTCCGGATCTCCACCACTATCCGGATGATAGCGTTTCACCAGCTCCCGATGACGGCCCCTTATCTCCCTGATGGCGCTCCATTCCCGCAGACCCAGCACCTGAAGCGCATTCTGAAATTCAGCATAAATCATGGTTTCCCTCTCTGAATCAGTTTATATCAACGATGCTCTGTTCTCCGACAATTCGCCCATCGCTGACCTCCAGAATCCGGTCGAAGTTTTCCACCATACGATGGTCATGAGTGACTACCATGATGGCAGAATTGTTTTCCACCGCCAGTTTTTTCAATAAGTCCATGACGTTTTTTCCATTTTCCGTATCGAGAGCCGCAGTCGGCTCATCAGCCAGAATTACCCGTGGGCGATTAGCCAGCGCCCGGGCAATGGCTACCCGCTGGGATTCGCCACCGGAAAGAGCGCTCGGAAAATTATTGATACGGTGCCCCAGATTGAGGGCATTCAGTAACTCAATAGAGCGTCTTTTAGCGTCATTCCGGGTAAGCCCGTTTATTTCCAGTGCTACCATGACGTTTTCCTGAGCGGTCAAAAACGGGATCAGATTATGCGCCTGAAAGATGAAGCCCAGCTTTTCGCGGCGCATCCGCTTCAGGTCAATACTCGAGTGCCAGCCGCCATCGGCGACAATCGTGCCGTCAATAACGACCCTGCCATACGTTGGCTCATTGATCAGGCCGATACAGGTCAGCAGGGTGGTTTTACCCGAACCCGAGGGACCAAGGATGGCAACCAACTCTCCCGGCTTGACCTTGAATGTTGCGTCCTGAAGAGCAGTCACCGCTGTCTCGCCTTTACCGTAGATCTTCGTCAGATTGTCCACTTCAATCGCATACATTATTAACCACCCAACGCTTCAGCCGGCTCGACTTTCAACGCCTTACGAATTCCTACAAAACTCGAAATCATACAAATAGCCATGACAATGACAAACAGCGATTGCAGATCGAAAGTTTCAAGAACGATCCGGCGGGGGAATTTTTCGTACGTCAGCAGAATCACGACATAGCCGATCCCGTAGGCCAGGATCCCCATCAACAGCGACTGCTGCAGGATCATGCCGATGATAACCCGGTTTTGTGCACCGATCAGTTTCAGAGTTGCAATAACCCTGATCTTGTCGAGTGTCGAGGTGTAGATTATCAGAGAGATAATTACCCCAGAAATGATCAGCAGGATGACTCGAAACAGACCCAGCTGCATCCTGGCCTTTTCTATCATCCCCTTGGCCAGGATTGCCGTTTGTTCTTCATCAGAGATCGCCCGCAAATAGTTCCATTGTTGGATCCGTTCCTGCGTTTCCTTCAGGTCTGCACCGGGCGCAAGTCTCACCATGACCGAGTTGACTGTATGTGTGGATTCAGTGCTCGCAATGATATTTTGCGTGAGAAGTTCTGCCTGCTGCTGAGAAAGAGAGTTATTCCCGGCAACATTAGCCGTGATTTTAGCTCGTTCGTTCCTGATAGCATGATTGCTTTTCTTGAATTGTATTTCCTGAGCATCAGCAAGGGTTACATAGGCAGCAGGATCCCCACCGGAGGAAACAATATTGTCCGATATGCCGACTACCGAGTACTCGTTCTGTCCCAATCGGAGCTTTTCCCCCAACCCGATCGACATCGACCTGGCAACCACCATTTCATAATGTTTCTGACTGATGCCCCGCCCGGCAATGATGGATGGCGGCCCACCGAAGCTGCCCGGTGCGTAGCCAATCAGGAAAAACCGGAACGGCTTCCCCATACGCTCGATCTGAATCGTTTGAAAGGCAAGCGCGGAGACGGCTGCTACTCCCGGAACCGTTGCGATTCTGTATCTGCTCTCTTCCGGGATGCGGGAACTTTCGGCAAACGGGCCGTTGGTTCCCTGCTGGACAACCCAGATATCGGCCTTGTTGGCATTCAGTATTGCCAAGGCGTCGGCAATCAACCCTCGGTAGATCCCGCCCATGCTGATCACCACTCCGAGCAGCAGACCAAGGCCAACGGAGGTGAGAATAAACCGGCCCCGGTGATAGCGTATATCGCGGATAGCCAGATTCATTGCGTTCGGACCTTCATACCGTCGCGGAATGTGACCTTTTGTGGCGCGGCAGATAAAACAACCCGTTCACTCCCGTCAAGACCGCCCGCAATTTCAATAAAATTATTTCGATCCTTTATTCCGATAGTGACCACTCTGAATTTTAGCGTGTCATTCTCTGTAACCCATACACCCGGTTTTTTATCAACGGTGACCAGTGCGGCAGAAGGAAGTGAAGGTACCTGTTTTTTTACTTCTGTCGTGATGTAGACCTCCGACTGTTCTCCCAGGCGAAAATCCTTCCGCGGTGGATTAAAGGCCACATCCACCCGCAACTCTTCAGTAACTCGGTCACTCTGACGACCAAGACGGACAACCTGACCGTACCACTGTTCACCGGGCGAAGAACGAAGTGTAATGATAGCGCTTTTGCCGACAGCCACCCCTTTCAACTGTGACTCGTCAACATTGGCCTGGACCCAGATCGTGCCGGGGTCTGCCAGAGTATAGATTGCCTGACCAGGGGCTACTGTGGCTCCCGCTTCAAGGTTTCGGGTAATGATGACGCCATCCTGCGGGGCATAGATGCGAGTATCGGTCAGCTTGCTGCGCGAAAAACCAAGGCCGGCTCGATTGGCAGTCTGTTCCATCTGAACAGCTTCAATAGCTGCAGAGTTGCGGACTACCTCTTCCTGGGCGATCTGATAAATATTTTCATACTGCTCGGCCTCCTGCCTGGAAACCATCCCTCCTTCCAGCAGAGATTTAAATCTCCGGGAATTGTTCTCCGCCAGAACCAAGTTGGCCCGGGCCTTCTGCAGATTGGCCCGTTCTACATTCAGGCTTGCGGCCGACTTGCTGACAACCGCCTCAGATTGCTGCTGTTGCTGGACCAGATCTTCGCTTTCCAGACTGGCGAGCAGTTGGCCGCGCTTGACATGATCTCCCTGGTCAACGTACAGAGCCACGATCCGACCGGTGATTTTGCTGGAGATGCCGACCAAAACTTTGGCCTCAACGGTACCGTTCCCGTAGACTTGAGCGGTCAAGTCACGCTTTTGAACCGTTACAACCTTCACTCGCAGTGGAGCCAGCAGCGTCATTTTGACAATAACAACAGCTGCCGTAATCACCAGAAGCCAGATCAAATAATTTTTATTTCGGGTCAGCTGTTTCAAAAACGCCATGTTTCGCTCCTTCATTGATTCCTGTCGTGCAATTGGGATTATATCCCTTGAAATACAAACCAGCCACCGGCCATCGCGACCACTAACCCGCTGACACGTTTCGCCCACAGCGAAAAATTTACTACTCCACGGGCTTTGACAAACCCTTCCACAAAACCGGTAAAGGTTCCGGCGAAAAGCATCAGGAGGCAATGGCCGACAGCGTAACAAAAAAGGAGCGCAACGCCATACAGCACCTGACCCTTTCCGGCCACCAGCGTCAGCAGAACCACCAGCACCGGAGTTGCACAGGGGGAGGAAACAATTCCGAAAAACAGCCCCAACAGAAAGGCTCCCACAACCCCGCCCTGCCTGGGCATAAAGTCCCATTTAATCGGCAGGCGGATCTCATACAAACCCATCAACTGACCGCCCATAAAAAGCGCGATTGCTCCGGCAATCAGATACCACGGCCCACCCAATGTTCCAAACATGGTACCAAGCAAGCCGGCTGCCGCGCCAAAGGCGGTGAAGGTCAACGAAAGTCCAAGTATAAAGACCAGCGAATACCGGAAGGCCTTACCCCGGTCACCATCACTGTAGCCACCGACAAAACCGACCACCAGCGGGATGGTTGCCAGTACGCAGGGGGAAGCGGAAGAGACAACCCCCGCCAGAAAAACTGCGCCGAAAGCCACCAACGGATAGAGCGTGATGATCTGTTCAATGTTATCGAGGATGGTCATTTCAGCCCTGCTGCTTTCAATTCTTTCAAAATATCGGGCTTGTCCATAAAACCGATGTGGCGTTTGACTTCCTTACCTTTTACATCAAAGAAAATCTGGGTCGGGATCATCTGGACGCGGAACTTTCGGGCGGCGGCCTGATCTTCATGGACATCAATGAAAAGGATACTTGCTTTCCCCCGGTATTCTCCTGACAGTGATTCCAGGATCGGTGCCATTTTTTTGCAGGGTATACAGGTACGGGCGCCAAGGTCGATGACCGTCGGCTTGCCGGAAGAGAGAGCCTGGCTTATTGCCGCTGCTGTTGCTCCGGGTAGTTCTGCATGTGCGGAGGTTGCGAGCAATAAAAGCAGAAAAGCCGAAAACAGCTTCATAGCAGCCCCATGATTTCACCGATTGAAGCAACCTTGCCGGAAAACTTTACCTGGCCGTCAATCACCAGTGCCGGTGTACTCATAACCCCATAGGCCATTATTTTCGGTATCTCTTCAACTTTGATAATCTCTGCTTCTTTACCACTTTCTTCCACCGCTTTCTTTACGTTTTCGTAGAGAGTTTTACATTTGGCACATCCGGTCCCTAATACTTCGATCTTCATGATTCCCTCTCCTTTTTTCGATTATGTGTGCGAATGACATGTACGTCTTTCAGAGAATCGCGTTGAACAGATAGCCGACGCAGACAATAGCCGCCGTCACTATGCCAAAGAATACCACCAAAAGGCGATTTTTCAGTACGTTCTTGAGAATAATCGCCTCCGGCAGTGACAGCGCCGTGACCGCCATCATAAAGGCGAGCACGGTGCCGATAGCCATTCCTTTCTCCATCAGAGCGTGGACAATGGGGATTACCCCGGCGGCGTTAGAGTAAAGCGGGACGCCGAGCGCCACGGCAATCGGTACGGCAAATGGGTTGTCAGGTCCGGCCCAGCGAGCCAGGAAATCCTGCGGGACAAAGCCGTGAATGAAGGCGCCCAGCCCGACACCGACCACTACATACGGCCAGATCTTCTTCAGCAGCTCCAGGGTATAGTTACGGGCATAGTCAAGCTTCTCCCGGAAGGTCAGCGTCACGATCTCGGCGTTACCGACCTGCATCTTCCACACATAATCCTGAACGTACTTTTCCATCTTCAGTTTTCCGATGACTATTCCTGAGACAATCGCAACCACCAACCCGGTGCCGATATAGATCAGGGCGATCTTCCAACCAAACAGCCCCCAGAGCATGATCAGAGCTACCTCGTTGACCATCGGTGAAGAAATCAGGAAGGAAAAGGTGACGCCCAGCGGCACACCTGACTCCAGAAAACCGATGAAGAGCGGCACTGCAGAGCAGGAGCAGAACGGGGTGACAATACCCAGCAGGGCAGCCAATATATTGCCGACGTATTCCCTCTTGCGGGAGAGGAGCCGCTTGGTTTTTTCCGGCGGAAAAGAGGTACGAATTATTGCCACAACGTAGATGATTACCGTCAGCAGCAGGAAAATCTTCAGGGTGTCGTAAATAAAGAAGTCAAGTGCCTCACCCACGTGAGAACCAGGAATAAGCCCAATGACGGTGAAAACTATATAGTCGGCAAAACTTTTCAGCATGGCATACTCCATGATTATGTGATTGTTCGCTCATATAAATGGGCAAAAAAATCATGCCGCCTGTAACAGACTGTGACGACCGGTTATTTCCCGGGTCATGATCAGCGTAGCCAGATCAACAATCTCCATAATCTCCGGATGTTTCAGTGCGTAGAAGATTTTAACCCCTTCTTTGCGACGAAAAAGGATGCCGGATGAAACCATCATATTCAAATGGCGGGAGGTATTGGACTGCTCCTCACCTATGGCAGGGAATATCTCGCAGACACAGCGTTCACCCAAGCGCAGAAAATCGATAATCTTGAGGCGGGTTGACTGGCCAAGTGTTTTCAGAACTTCTGCCTGATAATGAGTTATGTTCATGGCACACTCCGTGTTTATATGACTATATAATCATATAATCGTTCACAGCCTGGATGTCAACAAGTAAGAACTTAGGAGTGTCTTCAATAATCTATGCGTTATCCTGAACCGTAAACCACCTGCGCTGAAACCAGAACGCCACATGTACCAGACCGATCATGACCGGCACCTCAACCAATGGGCCGATAACCGCAGCAAAGGCGGCACCGGAATTGAGACCAAAAACCGCAATAGCCACGGCAATGGCCAGTTCAAAATTGTTACTGGCTGCGGTAAAGGCCAGAGTAGTGGTCTTGCTGTAGTCGGCACCCAACTTTTTACCCATCCAGAACGACACCAGAAACATGAGGATGAAGTAGACACCCAACGGGATGGCGATACGAACCACATCCATCGGCAGCTGCACGATCAGGTTTCCCTTCAGGCTGAACATGACCACGATGGTAAAAAGCAGAGCTACCAAAGTCAGCGGGCTGATTTTCGGCACAAACTCGCGGTGATAGCGTTCTTTGCCCATGAGCTTCACACCGATGAAGCGCGTCAAAGCGCCGGCGATACAAGGAATGCCGAGGTAGATGAAGACACTTTCGGCAATCTGGCGGATGCTGATATCGACCACCACACCCTTTAATCCCACCAATGGAGGCAAGACAGTGATAAAGAACCAGGCATAGACGCTGTAGAACAATACCTGGAAAATGCTGTTGAACGCCACAAGGCCGGCGGCATATTCGGTGTTACCCTTGGCCAGTTCATTCCATACGATGACCATGGCGATGCAGCGCGCCAGGCCGATCATAATCAACCCCACCAGATACTCCGGCTTGTCCGGCAGCAAGAGAGCCGCGAGTATAAACATCAGAACCGGACCAATAATCCAGTTCTGTACCAGCGAAATGCCGAGGATTTTTTTGTTTTTGAATACCTCCGGCATATCCTCGTATTTCACCTTGGCGAATGGTGGATACATCATCAGGATCAGGCCGACGGCAATAGGAATATTGGTGGTGCCGACCTGAAAGGAATTAATAAAGCCTTCCGTACCAGGGACGAAATATCCCAGCCCTACCCCCAGCGCCATGGCGGTGAAAATCCAGAGGGTCAGCCAGCGATCGAGAAAGGAAAGCTTGCGGGTGAGATGTTCACTCATTGAGGAACTCCAAAATAATCTATAATCCAGTTCTTGATTTCATCCCTCACCCGGCGAAATTCTGGCAGGAGTTGTGGGTACAGAGGAAAAGGATTTGTTTTTTCATGCGACAATTATATCCGCTTTAGCGGATATAACAAGAGCAAAAAGCGGGAGGGATTATGACAAGCCGAGGACGACCTTAAGCGCTTTGTGTATTGATGTTTGAAACTGATTGGAAAGTGAGCCGTTTTTGCTGACCAGGCGTTCCTCCGACACGCATCGTACCTGAAACAGATCCACCACTGATAGCTTTGTAAGATTGTTTTCCGCATCCGGTTCAACAACAACCATCCAGGGGACAGTCCGGTAGCGCTCCTTAAAGTCGGTCAGCGGGGCAACAACCTTGAGCGGCAACACGCCAACCGCATTATTACTGACGATAACACATGGGCGGGTTTTACGGATTTCTGCTCCAATAGTGGGGTCAAGATTGACTAACCAGATTTCGTTCTGTTTCATACAAAATCCTCACCATCAAGTTCTGTAAGGACGGTTAGTGTTCTATTACTCTTATACTCCTCCACCATTTCAGCAGCAATTACAGCAAGTCGCGAGTTATTCTGTTCCTGAATGAAATGCTCCAGGGCTAATCTAAACAGTTCTGACCGGGAGATTTTAAGCTCACCACGAATTGTTTCCGACTGTAGCGTAAGGGAATGGGGAATTGAAATGGTAACTCTGTCAACATCATTACCGGTTTGCATAAAACCTCCGCATTAAAAAGCAACAAAATAATCATACTTATTTGCATACTATTGTCAACTACAAAGTTATTACCGATGTTTTCAGGAACATCCGGGTGGCTTTTCTTTCAGGAATGCCGCCAGGGCGGTGCGATCCGACTCAGCTTCGGGAAGAGTGCTCGCATGCAATGCAAGGCTCTGGAGCAGTTCCTGGCAGATGTCACAGCTTTCCCGACTGAGTGCGTAGTACATCCACACCCCCTCGCGACGAATATCAACCCAGCAGCTTCGCTTCAGATAGGCCAAATGACGGGAAACAGTGGATTGTGGCAGTCCCAGCACCGCCATCAGGTCGCAGACACACAGCTCACCTTCAGCCTGGAGCAGCAGAATGATCCGCAGCCGGATCGGATCGGAGAGAGCTTTGAGGGTTTGAGCGAGATGTTTCATGGCGTTATTTTTCTCCGGCGTGGAGC
>VFJW01000116.1 GCA_009885845.1 Geobacter sp. | reverse complement strand
CTCATTCTATCTGCTACAAAAGTGAGAAAGTATCTGATTGCTGAACAAGGATCCTCCGGCAAACCGCTCTCTTTTACACTACTCTCGGAACCCTCATGAAAATGACGAGGAAAAGTCGCAGTAGCTGTCATCCTTAAAAACAACCCTCAAGGTGTTAAGATCTGTCAGAACCTCAAGCACAATGTTTGAAAACTCAACCTCAGCAATTTTTTTAAGAGCGTCGACTTGGACGATCATTGCAAGTCGTGAAGGAATTTATTGATCTCGTCACGTTTGAACTCAAGATGATCTAATTTGTGATAATCATCAAGAGCATCTTTTTCTTCAATAGTGCCGTTTTCAAAGCACGATTCGAGCGCTTCTACAGAGGTAACCTGGTATTTCCCATAGATTTTGAAAATACCAGTTTTTATTTCACGCAGTTTCTTTTCCAGAAAAACTTTAAGACTCTCCTGAATAACGGTCTCTTCTGAAATATAAAATTCGCTGGAAATGGTTTGTATTGTCTGCATGGCAACTGAATTCATGATTGATTCCTCGGTAATGAAGCAGTGCGATACGTTACATAAATTGTGCTCAAACAGTAAACCCATATTACGACTTGATTACTTCAGTAAAATCATATGAATTCCGTATAACGTACATATTACCCTTTGTAAAGGGGGAAACTTACGAATTGTGGACTTACTCAGTGCAAAATAGCTGCCATCCTGGATTATATTGTCTGTCCCGCAAATTTTGCAGAAGAAATTGTGATCTGTATTTCAGCAAGAATTATGTGGGAATTATTGACATGACTGCTCTCGCTGGTCGGCAGATAATTTTTTGCTTGTGAAGTGGACACAGATGAGAAGGTAGAATACATATGCCAATCCAGATATCAAATCCGCAATATTCGGTTAATTTGCACTGAAACCCGGTCATATGACATGTGGTCCATTTTGTGGTTAGGCCACACATTGAAAGAAATCTCGGACACTTTGGGCATTCACTACACAACAGCCTGTAAGGTTGTTAATCGCGATGTAAAATCAAAATCCATGCATCAAAAAGTCAATAGCTGCAAACAGAACCTCTCTCTCAGAGTTAATATTTGTTACCCTCCTTCCTGTTTCCGATACGGGATACGCCGCCATTTCAGGGATTGACGCAAAAACTTTTTTACCTTGTATCGTGAAAACAGGACATAGTTTTGTTATTTCAGCACGTTGTGCTTCTACATATACAAGCGGTATCATCATACGAGTCTTGAGGGTTTTGTGAATGTCGTGCTGAACGTCAACGAGGTAGGGAATTTCTTCTGAGGATTCCTTATCGCTGTTTTCAAAAATATCAAGCTGTGCCATCAAAACCTCCTGAATTTGGAAGCAAAAATCCCGTTGCGCTCGATACGTTCATTGTATGCCTCAATCCCTTCCCTGTTCTGATCAAGCCATTCCTGCTGCTGCATAGCGCGAAGTTTTGAAAGGAGTGCTTCCTCAAATGTTTCTGAAAGGTTTATTTTCTTTTCTTTTGCGAATGCGACAAGATTGGCATTTGCCGTCAGGTTGACAGATTTTTTTGCTGATGACTGAAGATGAAGATATGCTTGTGAGTGCATGGAAATCTCCCTGTATGATTGATGCGCATATAGTACCCTCATTGAAAAATAATGCAACCGGATTTTGGCTTGCGCTCTGTTGGGTACTCTTGTAGGCTTTCATACGCTATCGTAGACTCGGTGGAACAAAACATCCTCCGTTGCCGGATTTTTTTATAGGGGCACATGCCGCCGTTGCCGGTCTGACACTTTTAACACGCGATTCTGCCCGTTATCGGACTTATTTCCCCACTATAAAACTGATTACTCCGTAATTGACATGTTGCCAGGATGCCGAATGCCTGGAATTCTGGGACATTGTTCCTTCTTTGGCTGAATTACTGTATGATGAATTGTGCCGTGTAGTTGGACGGGGCAACATCACGTCGTAGCTTACAAAACCTTTCCTGAGTAGTATCAATCTCCCGCTATAGCGTCAAAACGATCCCCTTGGTTTCCTGATATTTTTATCGGATGTGTCTAGCATGTTGACACAAAGTTACAATTAGTGTAACTTTGTGTCATGTTAACGCCTCAGCCGATAAAACAGCTAACCAGAATAATGGAATCTTTAGCGACGGAAGAGCATTATCTGTTTACCCTTGCCGACCTGCGTATCGCCCTGCCAACGTTAAGCCCCGGAGCCTTCAGGTTGGCAGTTAGCCGAGCGGAGAAGGCAACCCTTTTCAAGCGGGTATGCCGCAATCTCTACCTTTATCACAAAGTACCATATCAAAATGGCTTGTTACTGTTTCATGCGGCTGCGCGGCTGCGTGCCGATGAGTTTAATTATCTGAGCCTGGAATCAGTCTTGAGTGATGCCGGGGTACTATCTCAAGTGCCGATCAACTGGATTACGATTATGTCATCCGGCAGACGCAATGTGATACGCTGTGGCGACTGGGGGACAATAGAGTTTGTCCATACGGCACAAAAGCCGGGGGACGTATGCAATCAGCTTGAGTATGATGCGCGCTGCCACCTCTGGAGAGCTTCAGTGCCGTTGGCCTTGCGGGACATGAAGGCGGCCAGGCGTAACCTTGATGAAGTAGACTGGAGTGTCGTTAATGAATCTGTTTGAGCGTATGGTCGCGACAGCTATGAAAGATAATGTCACTATGAATCCTCTTGTCATGGTTGTGGAAAAAGAATTATTGCATCACGATATCCTGCGTGAAATGAGTGGAGCAGGTCTCCTTGAAAGGTTAACTTTTATGGGGGGGACGTGCCTTCGTGCCTGTTACGGTTCGCAGCGTTTGAGTGAAGACCTTGATTTTACCGGGGGAAGCGATTTTAATCAGGAATGCCTCTCGGCGTTACCTCATCTGCTGACTGACAAACTGTTCAGAAAATATGGGTTCAAGGTAGAGGTGAGCGAACCAAAACGAGAATATGGTAATGTGGATACCTGGAAAGTGAAAATAGTAACACGTCCCGAACAGCGAGGCATGCCGATTCAGCGCATCAATATCGATATTTGCGCTGTCCCCAGCTATGATACGCGGCCAATGATGTTACACAATTATTATGGCGTTGATATGGGGACATCCGGTTTGATTATTCAGGTTGAGAGCAGAGAAGAAATCCTGGCCGATAAACTCATTGCTTTGGCGCTACGTCCGGGGCGTATAAAAAATCGTGATCTCTGGGATATCGTCTGGCTTATGCAGCAAAACGTTAACCTGCCATTGGAGTTGGTACAACAGAAGATTATTGACCACCGACGAAGTCTGCCCGATTATCTGCAATTGCTTGTTAAACGTCGAGAGCTACTGCTGAATGATGTGTCTGCGCGAACAGACTTTGAAGGTGAAATGAGACGCTTTTTACCGATAAGTATTGTGAAAGACACGATAGAAAACAGTTTGTTCTGGGAGTATGTTGTGAATAGTGTTGTTACGGTATGTGATCAGGTGGTCGAATAGCTGGCTGACTTTGTTTATTCAAGGAAAACTCGCCCATGTCTTACTATTTCACCAAATTCAATTTGCACTGAAACCCGGTCATATGACATGTGGTCCATTTTGTGGTTACTCAGGTTGTCCCTGTGTAATCACAGGTTAATTCTACTTGTAAGCGTCCACGTGAAGCTTGATAAAAGACTTTGCGTATTTTGACCTGATGTTGACAGATTGGAATGATAAGACTAGTATGGTCACTAACAAAAGACTGCTATGGGGGTGTGTCATGCAAAAGGCGTCTATTTCAGAATTAAAGGCCTCGGCAAGTGAATACCTGATGCGGGTAAAAGCCGGAGAAGAAGTCTTGCTTACCGACAGGGGAAAGCCTATAGCCAAAATAATCCCGATACGTAAAGCCGAGTTGACGGCAGATTATCGGATTTCTCAACTTGAGCTTGCAGGCCTGGCGAGAGTCGGTAAAAGCAAAATACCTGCTGACTTCTGGTTAACTCCACGTCTTAGAGATGAGGAGGGTTCAGTATTGACAGGCTTCATTGCTGAGCGTGAGGAAGGGCGATGAAATTCTGGGATAGTTGCGCCATCATACCACTATGCATTGAAGAGCCGTTTTCAGAATTTTTACGAACCACTGCAGAAAAAGATGATGGCTTTGTTGTCTGGTGGGGAACATCTGTGGAGTGTTGTTCTGCTTTTGCCCGCTATCGTCGTGCTGGCAAAATATCGATGGAAGAAGAACGTTCATTGCGAGAGTTGCTGGGCATGCTTGCAGATTCGTGGAATGAAATCAGCGCCTCTGAAGGGGTAAGGACTTTAGCGAGTCGGCTTTTGTTGCGATATCCGCTTCGAGCAGCGGACTCGCTCCAGTTAGCTGCCGCCGTTATTTGGTCTGGTAATAACCCGGATGGTTTCGAATTTGTCTGCCTGGATAAACGCTTACGTGATGCAGCTCACGCGGAAGGATTTAATGTATTGCCGCCACAGAAGATATTCGAAGCGTTAATCTCGTAGAATGTTGTACCGGGAGATTTTAGGGATATTTTAAAATAATCCCAGGGAACCTGATGGGATCATGCTACAAATCAGGGCGAGCCGTTGGCATCGCCCCTACAGTGTTTCGCCGGATTTTCATGTGGTAATGCAGTAATTGCTTTTAGACTTGTTCTCAATAAGTTATTCTAGTAGGCTTATCCGGTCTTGCCAAAAGAATCTCGTTTGTGGAAACAGCGCTTTCCAGTAAAGGGCATCCAATTTAAATAAAGAGGAACAATTATGAAACCTGAACTCATGCTGTTTTGGATTGCTGTGGGATTATACGGCGTAAGCACCTTCAGTTACATCTTCGGAGTGATTTCAAAACAGGACAAACTGTTCACGATTGGTCTTTTAAGCGCCCTGTCCGGCTTTTTCCCTCATGTGACAGTGATTGCAATGCGCTGGTCGGCAACCGGTATAAGTCCGTTCATCTCGATCTCCGAGTCGATTACTCTGGGCGTTTTCATGACGATACTGGTATTCCTCGTTTTCCAGTTTTCCACGAAAAGGTTTCGCCCGCTCGGATTACTGGTGATGCCGGTGGCATTTGTTCTGATGGGATGGGCCGGAACCCTTATGAAAGAGGTGGCGGCAACCTTGGCTCCTGCACTTCAGAGTGGCTGGATCTGGGTGCATATTGTTGGGGCTTCGGCCGGTTTTGCCTCTGTGCTGATTGCAGCAGGTCTCGGGCTTCTCTACCTGATGAAGGAGAAAAATTCGGGTGGTATTTATGACAGGCTGCCTGATCTGGCATCTATCGATATGTACTCGTATCGCTTTGTTTCCGGGGGATTCATTCTATACGGTCTGATGATTGTTTCCGGCTGTTTCTGGTCGAACCAGGTGAAGGGGAGCTACTGGGGGTGGGACCCGGTCGAGGTCTGGTCGCTGGTTTCGTGGCTGACTTACGGAATTTATCTGCACCTGAGGGTTACGTTTGGCTGGCGCGGCAGGCGTCTGGCCTGGTATGCGTTGATTGCCCTGATTACGATGATAGTGAGCTATTGGGGGATTCCATTCTCCGTCGAGACGTTTCACAGCGGATTCAGAATTGAACACTGAAACAAATGAGAGGAATTATATGGATATTAAACTGCCTTTAGTCGCATTGAGTTTATCATTTGCCTGCCTTTTTGGATGCACAAAGGAAACTGAAAAATCGCCTGCAAACTCCTCAAGAGTGGTTAGTCCGCATAGCGTGGGAGCCGATTCTAAAAAGCCGGATGGACCCCAGGGATTTGTTGGCATCGTTATAAACCAGAAACTTGACCCATCAAACAGCAAAACTATTGGCGCCGTATTTGAAGAGTATCGATACTTTAAAAGTCGGGAATGGAAGGAAACACGAAATACCGCCGGTAAAGTTTATGTTGATTTTAAGGGGATGTTTTCAAACACACCAATTGCCAAATCACTGAAGGATGGTGTAAGTCGGCAGGGGGTTGAGGTCAAGTTTGTGGTTGAACCGAATGGAAATTTTTATGTGGGAATGATCTCCCGAATTGATGTAAAAACTGACGGTATGATGTCTCTCTACCCACTGGAAGATGGCGACAAAATTATTAAGATGATTTACGACAATAAGGAGATTAGCTTTTAGCTAGCAGCTAACGGCTCATCGCTGAACGATAACCGCTGAGGAACCTCGATGAAACTCGCTATAATTTTCCCGCCGCTGCCCTTTGGTTGGGCTCCCATTGCACCACCAATCCTGGAATATCTTGCTGCGCTGACCCGTCGCGAGGATTCTTCCATCGAAATAAGGCTGATCAGCGCCAGCGCCACGCCGGATGCCTGTGATACTCTTGATTGTGACTTGGCGGCCATCAGCATTCTCACCCCCACGGCGGTTCCCGGCTACCGTATTGCGGAAAAACTGCGGGCGCGAGGCATCAAGGTGGTGTTTGGAGGTATCCACGCCTCGGCAATGCCTGAAGAGGCCAAGAGCTATGGTGATGCTGTTGTGATAGGCGAGGCTGAGTCGGCTTGGCCGCAGGTGTTAAGAGATTTCAAATCCGGAGCGCTCAAGTCGTTCTACCACGGCGAGCGTCTGGTGCTGGACAATATGCCGACACCGCTTTACGGCATGCTGCAGGACCGACACCAGTTCCGTATCTTGAATACCTCGCGTGGGTGCCCCTACAACTGCACCTTCTGTTCGGTCAAGCCGTTCATGGGGGAGGAGATACGCTTCCGTCCAATCGACCACGTGGTACGAGATGTCAATGCCATCCCTGAGAAGATGTACATAAATGGTGATGAGAATATCTGGTGGCAGGGTTTCGAACAGCGCGCCATCGACATGTTCACAGCGCTCAAGGGGAGCGGCAAGAAGTGGATGGGATTTGGCAGTCTCCGCCCGGTGCTGACGCCGGCCGGCTCCCGTATGCTCAATGCGGCTCGCGAGAGCGGCATGTTAACAGTCTGGGTTGGATGGGACGCAATCTCGGATGAGAGCCTCAAAGCTTACAAGGCCAATGGCAAGGTGGGTGTTGACCGGGAGCGTGCGGTACGTACATTAAAAGACCATGGTATCGATGTGTCTCTGTTCTACATGCTTGGCAGCCGTGAGGATTCACTGGACGACTTCAAGCGTTCGGTTGAGCTGGCTGACCGCTTGGGTGTCAGCATGCATCCTTCGCTGTTAGTGCCCTATCCGGGGACTGAACTGTTGCGCCAATATGATCCCTATATTTATAAAGAACTCGGGTGGGAGTACTACACAGGGGCTTATGCGCTGTTCGAGCATCCTGATCCAGCCATGACTCCGGAAAAGCGGGAAGAGCTGTTCTATGAGTCATCACTGGAACTTTTAAGTTTGCCACGTATTTTCCGCCATATGTTCAATGTCCCGCGACAGGGCTTTCCGCATGCCCACATCCTGTCCATGATGTCGCAGCTTCCAGTTCGCAAAGGGATGAAAATTGCGTATGAGAAGTGGAAGGCTGATAAAAGTTATGTACGACAGAAGCAACATCAGGCGGATTGAAAATGAAGCTTACGATAGTCTCTCCCCGCTTTCCTTTCTCAGGCCGCGTCCCCCTGGTCCCGCCAATTCTTGAATATCTTGCTGCCTTGACACAGCGTGAAACTCCTGCGGTGGAGATTTCTCTCGTTGATGCTAATCAGCAAAAGTTTTCTCCATCTGACTTGACTTCAGAAGTAGTTGCAATCAGCGTGATGACTGCGACAGCGCCGTGGGCATACGTTTTTGCAGATGAGTGCCGAAAACTGGGCAAACGAGTCATACTTGGAGGTATCCATCCTTCTGCTTTGCCTGAAGAGGCTGCCAACCATGCTGATGCTGTTGTTATCGGAGAGGCGGAGTCAGTCTGGAAGAGTGTCCTTTCCGATGCAATGAACGGTAATTTACAGCAGTTTTATCATGGAGAACGACTCCCCCTTGATGGATTGCCGACGCCTATCAAGAGCAATCTGAAAGGTAATTATCGGTTCAGAGCTTTTTTCACCATGCGCGGTTGCCCATATCGATGTACATTCTGTTCGGTCCGTCGGTTTTTTGGCGATACCATTCGATACCGACCCATTCAGGAGGTTGTAGCAGAAGTTGAGGCATGCGCTGGTAATGTCTGGTTTAATGGTGATGACAATATCTGGGGTGGGGATGTCGATCGAAGCATCAAATTATTTGATGAGCTATCCTGTGGAACCAAGAGACACTGGTATGGATTTGGCGATCTTAAAGCGGTACAGAGTTCACAAGGTGAAAGGATGCTTGCTTCAGCTCAAAAATCCGGGTTGTTTTCCGTCTGGGTTGGCTGGGAAAGTGACGAAAAAAATCTGGGTGTTTTCAAGGCGGAAGGCAAGCAGGGGATAGATAGGGTTTCAGCAGTACGGAAAATGCAGGATGCGGGCATTGATGTTGTATTATTTGTAGTGCTGGGTGGTAGGGAAGATAACGTTGACAGTTTTAAAAACGCATTGGATCTATCGGAAAAACTCAATATTGGTCTGCATCCGGTATTGCTCACGCCGTTACCTGGTACGGAACTGTATGAAGCTTACAAACCATTTCTTTTACAAGGAATGAGCTGGGAATCATTCACGGGGGTTAAAGCAGTCTTTGAACATCCTGACCCTGTCATGACGCCACTGCGCAGGGAGGAAGAATACCACCGATTAAACAATGAGCTGTTTCGATTCGATCGGATTCTTAAACGGATTTCTAAAATCCCTCGCTCCGGTTTCCCGATGACACATTTCCTCTCTCTTATGATGCAACTGCCGATGAAATTCGCGTTACGCAAGGCATATGATGAGTGGCGAATAGAGAATGGGAAGTTAGATGTGAAGAGAAGCGGTACTTAGATTTTATCGGAGTATACGGCGGTTAAACGGCTGTTTATCGGTTGAAACGTAAGAGGCGGCTGGAATATCCAGCCGCCTCTTTTTTATTGAAATCGATCCAGCAGGTTATTTCGCCGGTTTTTCCGATTGCAGTCCCGCCGGATGATCCTTCAGATCCTGTTTGTCCTCTTCCGATTTGTACCAGTCAAGCGGCCTGTCAGTCTGATCCTTAAAGGTGTTCAGCGAGGCATCACGAAGTTCGGCCGCCTCTTTACTGGACTGGGACATCAGAATTTCGTCAACCACCTGTGGACAGGAAGCAACTGACCCCGGTCTTGCTTCAATCTCTTCCCGTATACTCGGTTCAACTTTAGGATCCTTGGCAAAGCGCATCTTGAGATCTATTGAAAAGTTGGAGTAGGTTTCCAGCATCCTGAAAATGGTCGAATCACCCATTGCCCCAATGGTTTTGTCTTCATCCGGCAGCGGCGAGACCTTGCCGTTTTCGATCTTGGCCCGGCCGACAATTTCGCACCCGGTGCCGTTATCGGTTGTATAGCCGAGGTTGTCGGTTATTACCGCTAATACCGTTGGAATGTTGGCCAGATCCCAATGGGCAAGCAGACCTACTTCGCCATCCGGCAATGGGCTCAAGTTATCAATATTCATCGCAAGAACCCGTGACCAGGGGGGAACCGGGCGGGTACGTTCGTGCGGAGGCAGCCCCTTAATGTGACGACGTAATGCATCATCAAACAGGTTGGTTGCAGTTTCTGCCTCGCCAAGCACGTTTACGCAGTGGGTTCCCGGCACACCAAGAATTTCCTCCACCATTGCGTAATAATCATCACGGGTGACGACACCGAAGCGTCCCCGATATCCCCCGCCATCACAGATACGGCTTCCCGGAGGCAGCTTGAACTTCATTTTCTTGCGTCGGCATGATTGGAAGAAATAGACGTACGCGGCCGTAGCCCCGATCAACGCAACCGGGACCCCGCTGGCTTCAGACTCCCGCAATGCTTTCAGCAGGTTCTTGATGTCGATGCCTGACTTGCCGAGTAGAAATATGCTGTCCTCCGTGCCGAAGTGGGTGCGGGTCTGATCCATCCCGATTGCCATTCCCATGGAAGGGGCCAGTTGCGGACTGGGGGCAAGAATCAGGATTCGGCAGCGATTTCCCTCTTCAAAATCAGGGAAAAGATACGAACCGGTCATCTTTTTGTTGGCACCGAAAACCAGTTTCTTCCCGTCTTCATCGCGAAAGATGCGGCCACGCTGGGTGAGGCTTGTCGTGCCGCCGGTCAGGCATGCCATTACGGACTGCTCCAGAGGAAAGGATGCTACCAAATGTGTTTTGAAGACATCATTATAGACCATGGGGATGTCTTGCCAACGGGTGACATCACTTGGCTTTACTTTTTTGAGGTCACAAAATTCACGGAATATTTTGTTGGTTTCGTAATGCAGCGCAAAGATCTGCATGCAGTAGTCATTAAATTGCTCATCAGAGAGTTCGGCATCAACTCCGGCTTCGATAAGAGCAAGGACTTCATCGGTCAAGCGATGGCTGGTTTCAGCGGTGGAAGACATTGTCAACTCCTGTATGGAATGCTGATGGTGAGTAAAATAAACAAGCAACTATTATGCAATATATACACCAGCTGAATGAAGAGTGCAATTGTAGCGACTTCATCGCTGCTGCGGACGATTGATAGAGAATATATGCATAAAGTTTATACAGACATTGCCTGAAATCTATTCAACAAAAATCAATGTAACAGGGATGAAGGACCCTCTGGGGCCTAAAGGGATAACGGCGGATAACGGCAAAAGCCAAGATTCATAATTTTTGGGTTAAACCAGAAAAAGTCTTCTTAATTTTGGGTTCATCCCATTCATCCCCTTCATCCCTGTAAGATAACGGTTTAAAAGAACTCCTATCGTGGATACACCCACGCTTTCAGTTTGTATTAGTCATAGAATTCATGTTATTACGAAAGTGCAGTTATAGTCATCGTTTGTAGCACCGGGCATGCGGAAGTCCCGTCTGGAGGTGTGACAGTGTCAATACAGTATGAAATGAATTTTTTCTGGACAGCGGTGGCTTGTTACGGCATTGCCGCGTTCTGCTATATTTTCGGTCTGCTGGCACGCAAAGACGCCCTTTTTAACTGTGCCCTGTCGTTTGTTGTCGTCGGTTTCAGCGGCAATCTGGGAGCGGTTGCGCTGCGCTGGTATTACGGAAGAGTCCCGCCATTTATCTCCATTTCAGAATCACTTGCCTCCGGAGTACTGATTGCAGTCAGCCTCTTTCTGATCACACAATTTTCAGCCCGAAATCTGGAAGCAACCGGTGTATTAATCATGCCGGTCTGTTTTATCCTTCTGGGATGGGCCGGAACGTTGAGTAAGACTATCGGCGATTCTTTGCCGGTTGCATTGCAGAGTACCTGGCTCTGGACTCATATTTTTGCTGCTGCTGCCGGATTCAGCTGCGTATTGCTTGCTGCAGCTTTCGGGCTGCTTTTTCTTGTGAAAGAACGGGGGGGCGGCCAATTTTACAACAGATTTCCCGATCTGCGGACTCTGGATGAGCTGAATTACCGGTTTGTCTGTGGTGGTTTTATCCTGTTGGGGCTGATGATGGTTTCCGGTTGTTTCTGGTCCAACCAGGTCAAGGGGAGTTACTGGGGGTGGGATCCGGTGGAGGTATGGTCGCTGGTTGCCTGGCTGGTGTATGG
>VFJW01000131.1 GCA_009885845.1 Geobacter sp. | reverse complement strand
TGCGGAGCGGGGACAACACTCTGAATGAGCCCAGTTGCGCAAGCGCTTCCGCGGGAGATGCCGCCTGAAGATACGGAGCATATCCGATCTGAACGGCAGCGCTGAATGCTCCTTCAAACGCTTTTCCGGACGGCAGCGGACGCCAGACGATATCCGGATGCTGCCCCGATATCAGCAGTCCTGCGGCAGCATCGCTCTCTCCGCTCGTAATCAGATGGCTTAACACGGCGATGCCGCTATCATCTCCAAAGCGATAGCTTTTGTTCAGCTGCGTAACCGGCACACCGCCCTGCCCGGTGCTGTCACAGATATCTGCCAGAACCGCCCCGGCCTCAACTGAGGCAAGCTGGTTACGGTCACCCAGCAGAATGATTCGGGCATCATCACGGAGAGCTTCCATCAGACCGGACATCAACTGAAGATCAACCATTGACGCTTCGTCAACGACCAGAATGTCGCAGGGAAGACGATTGTCACGATTATGCCGGAATCCGCCCCGACGGAGCTGGACACCAAGTAAACGATGGATCGTACTGACTCCGGTCGGCAGACTGTTTCTGATTTCATCGGTCAGGTCAAGGCGCCCTGCAGCAAGCAGGATCGACTGGTGGAGACGCAGTGCCGCCTTGCCGGTCGGAGCGGCCAGCAGGATCTTTGGAGGGGAATCACTTGCCATTTCCAGCAGCAGCGCCAGAATCCGGGCGACGGTAGCGGTTTTGCCGGTGCCCGGTCCACCGGAAATGACAGAGAAACGGTGGGTCAACGCCATTCGGGCCGCGCTGCGCTGCAGATCAATGCTGCTGTCCCGGGCGGGGAAATAACGGTCGAGAGCACATTCCAGCCGGACTTCATCTACTGACGGCGGCGTACTTCGTGAAGTTATCCCCGCCACAACCTGTTGCTCATAGCGCCAGCAGCGGTGAAGATACAATCGTCCGGAAGAGTCGAGTACCAGCGGCGTAAACGCTCCCGGAGTACCAACAGCGGCGCACGGTTCCAGGGCCTCCCGCCAGTGGCTTCTTTCAGAAGGAGGTGGCGTACGGGGTGTCCGCTGCGAAGGAACGGAAGAGATGTCAAGTGGATCAGAGAGGTTAAAACAGGTGTGGCCGCGTCCGGCAAAATAACTGGCAAGGGCCGCGCCCCACCAAAGCCCGTCATTAGGATTCCGGTCGATGCGGACGATGAAATCGGCAAAGTGGGTATCAAGGAGGGATAGTTTGATTGATTCTGTCATATGGTGTCCCGTTTATCCTGCCGCGGCAAGGGTTATCCAGGCCGTGACGATATATCGAAGCAGTTTTCCGGATGCGACCAGGAGAGTAAACAAGCCGAAATTGACCCGCAGCATCCCCCCGACCAGGCAGAGCGGATCTCCCACAATCGGCAGCCAGGAAAAAAACAGCGAGCAGGAGCCGTAGCGGGAATAATACGTTTGCGCCCGCACCTGTTGCTCCGGTGAGACCCGCAGCACCTTCTCGATCAGCCAGCGGCCACCGGCGATTCCGATCAGATAGGTGACAACGGCCCCGAGATAATTGCCGACCGTAGCGATGGCCACCGTCGAAAACGGGTCGAAACCGCCGGCCAGCATCATCACCAGCAGCCACTCAGACCCAAGCGGGAGAAGGGTCGAAGCCAGAAAACTCATGAAGAACAGAGACACATAGCCGGGCTGGTTGAGCCAGTCATACAGCATGACAGTATATGTCAGAAATTGGTTGTCAAAATGGCTCAAAACGCTACAATGTCTCCCTGATTTGCCTGTTATTCCATTCACAGCAGATCAACTGACATTGTAGCGATAAATTCAAATTCGGCAAGGAGGAACCATGCTGAAAGGAAAACCGGCGAAAAAATATTCCCAGGCGGGGCGGCTGCATTCAATCATCCGGCTGCTGGAATCACGGCGCGGCCTGACACTGGACGAACTGGCAGAGGAGTGTGATGTAGACCGGCGCACCATTCATCGCGATCTCAACGCGATGGAACAGGCCGGTTACACACTTATGACCGAGTGGAGTGATGGGAAAAAGGTCTACAGTTTCCTGACGAAATCCCGCAACCTCCCCCCGATCACCTTTACCCTCCCGCAGTTGATGTCCCTCTACCTGTTGCGCTCACTGGGAGCACATCTGACCGGCACGCCGTTTCAGGCCGAAATTGACGAACTGTTCAAAAGCGTTCATTCGGTGCTGCCAGACCGCCATGCTGCGCATCTGGAACGGATCGCCCGGGTTTCCCTGCCGCTGCTGCACGGTGCCCGGGATTACTCACCGTCAGCCCCCTTTGTGGGTGACCTGCAGAAGGCGCTGCTGCAGCAGTACCGCATCCGGCTGACCTATACGAAGAAGGGTAAAGGAGAAGCGGATTCCTACGAGGTCGATCCCTATACCCTGGTTTTTCACAAGGGAGGTATTTATCTGCTGGGGAATGCCCACAACCGTTCCGGCATGCGCCTGTTTGCCCTGGAGCGGATCAGGGGGATAGAGGTCACCCGCCAGCGCTTTGAAATCCCGGATAGCTATCAGCCGGAAGCCCACTTCAGCAGCGCCTTCGGCCTGGTAAGCGATACCCCGATGAAGGTACAGGTCCGTTTTTCCACTGAAATTGCCCACTCCGTCAGGGATCGGGTCTGGATGCCGGGACAGAAAGTCAGCACCGATTCCGAGGGGCGGGTTGTCGTCGAGTTTGAGGCGGCAGGCCTGATGGAGCTGGTATCATGGATTCTTTCCTACGGCATGCATGCCGAAGTTCTGGAACCGCCTTCATTGCGTAAGGAGATCAAGCGACAGGTCAGAGAGATACGTGAGTTTTATCGGGGGAAGGATAAGGAGAGCGAGAAGGGAGAGAAGAAAGGGAAGCGAATCTGAGCGAGAATTGTACACTCTTGTGTTCAGGCAGACTGATTGAGCAGAACCACGTCAATGAATCGGAGCAGAAACCGCAGAATACAGAAAGGCCGACAGTCATGTCGGCCTTTCAACGTTTCAGCTATGCACACCGGTTTTGTCAGGCAAATGGATTCCTGAGGATAATCGTCTGATCGCGACGCGGCCCGACTGATACCAGCACAATCGGACAACCGGCCAGTTCTTCCAGTCGCTTCACATACGACTGTGCGGTTGCCGGCAGCTCTTCAAACGTGCGGGCAGCGGTAATATCCTGCTTCCAGCCGGGAAGTTCTTCGTAGACCGGTTGGCATTTTTCGAACAGTTCAAGCTGGGCCGGGAGGGTTTCAAGCGTTTTCCCGTCACAGGTATAGCCGGTACAGACTTTGATCGTGTCAAATTCCGACAGTACGTCGAGTTTGGTCAGGGCGATGCCGGTCAGGCCGTTTACCCGGACGGCGTAGCGGATCACCATGGCATCAAACCAGCCGCAACGACGAGGGCGACCGGTCGTCGCACCAAACTCGGCGCCGATCCGGCGGAGTTCTTCACCAAAGCTGTCATTTAGCTCGGTCGGAAAGGGTCCGCTGCCGACGCGGGTCACATATGCCTTTGATATGCCGATTATTTCGTGGATTTCCCGCGGGCTGACACCGGATCCGGTACAGGCTCCTCCGGAACAGGTCGATGACGACGTGACGAAAGGATAGGTGCCGTGATCGATATCGAGCAGCGTCCCCTGAGCTCCTTCAAAAAGCGCTTTTTTGCCGGCCTTGAGATCATTGTTGAGAATAAGTGAGGTGTCGGCTACGTAGCGGCGCAGGACATCTGCATACCCCTGGTATTCGGCAAAAATATCGTCGAAACTGCAAGGGGTCTCTCCAAGAAAATTCTCCAGCAAAAAGTTCTTCTCTACCAGAAATTCTTTCAGTTTACGGGCAAACGTGTCGGCGTCGATCAGATCCATCAGACGGATACCGCGGCGGCCGATTTTATCTTCGTAGCAGGGGCCGATACCGCGACCGGTGGTTCCTATTTTCTTGTCGCCGCTTTTTGCTTCGCGAGCGATGTCTATCCGCTTGTGGTAGGGCATGATAATATGCATCGATTCGGAAAGCAGCAGACACGCATCATCCTTGATCCGGCCGGACTCCTTGAGCTTGGTGATCTCTCTGATGAATACCTCGGGGTCGAGTACCACACCATTGCCGATAATGCAGCGCTTTCCCTCGTGAAGTATGCCGGAAGGGATCAAATGCAGGACGATTTTCTCGCTGCCGACAACCAGGGTGTGCCCCGCATTGTTCCCCCCCTGATAGCGAACGACATCATCAGCAAATTCAGTGTAAATATCGACGACTTTACCTTTTCCTTCATCGCCCCATTGAGCGCCTACAATAACTACATTTGCCATGTTCAGTTTTCTCCCTGACTTTCTTCGATATAGTTCATCAGTCCCGGCTGTGCGATCATACTACTCTCGATCACGGTTGTGCAACCATCAAGGCTGCTGACGGCCTGGAACTGTTCCTGGTCGTCGCCGATAACAAGCATATAGCGGATGTTCATCTTCTTTGCATATTCAAGTGATTGAGCATAGTCACGACGAATAATGTCGCGAGCGGTCGTATACCCGAATGAGCGGAGCTGGCGGGCAATTCGCAGTACATTTCGCCGATCGGAACTGATATTAAACAGCAGAAAATCAGTTGCAGCGAATCCTTGCAGTTCGGGTCGGCGTTCAACAGTCTGCAGCAGATTGAGCAAGTTGAACGTGAATCCGGTTGCCGGCGCATCGAATCCGTAGCGGCCGGTGAGGTTGTCGTACCGTCCGCCGCTGCAAACCGGTTCGCCAAAACCGGTGACAAAACCCTCGAACGTGATTCCTGAGTGGTAATCAAGCCCTCGAGTCTCCCCCAGATCAATGGAAAGACAATCAGACACACCATGAATATCGAGTATTTCCAGTACCTGCTGCAGATTTTCCAGTGCAGCACGAGAGCGGCGGTTTGACACAATTTCCCGCGCGGTTTTCAGAACATCCCGCCCGCCAAACAGTCGCGGCAGCGCGGTTAATTCACGGGAAGAATCGGGAGAGACCGGATGCTCGCGAAGCAGGGATGCAACTGCCGAGCTGTCCTTCCGAGACACCGCTTCACGTAACTGCCGAAGTGGCTCACCGCTCAGACCGGAAGCCTGGAAAACTCCCTGACAAAACTCTACCTGTCCGAGATCAATCGTGAAGTTGTCGAGTCCCAGTGACTGCATGGCTTCTATCGCCATGACAACCATTTCGGCATCAGCCTCAGGCGAGTCAAGTCCAATCAGCTCCACACCGGTCTGGAAGATCTCGCGACTGCGGCCGGCCTGAATTTCCGTCTGCCTCAGCACCCGGCCACTATAGCATATGCGGTGCGGCAGCGGCAGGTTCGCCATGCGTGTGGCCGCAATACGTGCGATCTGCGGAGTTATGTCGGGAGGCAACGCCAGAAGCCTCCCTGACTGGCGATCATCAAAACGATAGGTCCTGCCTTTGAGCTCATCGCCCATGCCGGTCGCCAACACGTCTTCATATTCAAGTCGGGGGGTAATAATGCGACGGAAACCCCATAACTCGAATTCACGCAGCAGACGACACTCAATGTAGCCTATTTTTGCGGCCGCTTCCGGAAGAAAATCACTGACGCCCCGTGGAAGAGCTATATCGCTGGGAGAAAGACTCATGCATCCTTGATGTATTCACGATTGAGTACGCGGCTATCAAAAAACTGATGTAAAACCGGCGATCATTTCAAAACAAAAGGCTAAAGAGTGCTCGCGGTAGCCGGGACAATATCGATCGATGAAGCGGGCGGAATTACCGACGTATCAACTGCATTTTTGAGCACCGGCATCTGAACAGCTGATTTTACAGCCGGATCCGATGCTGAAACCGGTGATAGTCCAGATCCGGTCGGGGCGTTTTTCTGCGGAGTTGCACCCGGTTTCTGGGTCTCATCCTGAGGCGTCAGCGGTTTGCCGCCAGTTGCTGCTTCTTTTCCTTTTTTGTCCGCAGAAAATGTGCTCAGTGAGGTAATCTCATCAAACAATCTCCCGTAGACTTCTGAATCCGGAGTTTCGCGGAACAGCCAGTCATTCTTTTTCTGTTCAAGAGTCCGGCGAATACCATCAAGTGACTTGAAGCGAACTTCAACTTTTCGTGACTGATTGGCTTCAGACTCACTGAAATCAGGATACTGAAGATTGACCAGCGGGTAGTATGGCAGCAGCCTTCCGCGGAAATTCGGATATTCCCAGAACACGGTGCCGTCAGGGCCAAGTATCTGGGCGGTCATCGTTAAAAAATTAAAGTTTGTTTCGAGTGACGTCAGCAGATTACTTGAATAGAGTTTACTGGTTTTGGTAAGGCCACTCACAACGACGACCATAACAGCATCCAGGCGGTTTTTCTTTATATAAGCACCGATTTCATCATTCTTCCAGAAGTATTTATTGTACTCAATACCGGCGTCGTCACGTCTTTCACGACGCGCAAAAAGTGAACTGAAAAGCATCTGTGACTCATCTGCCAACGGAGTAACTGCATAGTAGTTACCAGTATCCTTGATTTTCCGCACGAGCAGAGGTTCGTATTTCCGGTTGAGTTCAGAGATGAGCGGAATCAGCAGCTCTTTCTGAGGGTACATAATGTCGGAATCCGCATCCATGAAAATCGGCGCGACCCCGAGAACTTTCACTTTTTCAGCATAATTTTCGGCCGGAACATTGAAATGATTCTGGGCACAGCCAACGAGCGTCAGTGCAACAAAAAGCAAACCAAAGACTAGTCGTTTCATAAGAAACTCCGGGTAACCGTAATGTAATGATCAGTCCTTATACCAGAAAATCTGCTCGTTTTCTACTCAATTTGAGTGTTGTAGAGGGAGATGCAGCAGCGCTGTCTGCACGCAATTTTATTGACAAAATACGACATTATTTCGTATCGTCTCAAAACAAACCTGCTTATCGAGAGTGGTGGAGGGAAAAGGCCCTGCGAAGCCACAGCAACCGGTCACTAACACCAATTTAAATCAATGATGAAATCAAGGCGGCGAGGATTAGGACGACGGAGGCATGCAACTGTATGTTGAGGAGCCTTAGACGAGCCAACGAAGATAGCGCATTGATCTGGAAATGGAACAGGACGCCAGGTGCTAAATCCTGCCGCAAGGCAAAGATGAGAGGCGTGCTGTGAAGTTTTACCAGCCCCTTCTCTTATGATGCGAAGGGTTTTTTTATGTCTGAAGAATACATCACGGAACAATCCAAAACTTTTGAAAGCGGAATCCGGCTGGACAGCGGGCGGATACTGGCTCCAATAACAGTGGCGTATGAAACATACGGCACACTGAATGAGTTAAAAACCAACGCCATTCTGGTTGAGCATGCCTGGACCGGTGATGCACACCTGGCAGGGAAACGGAACGCGGCAGAAACAAAACCGGGCTGGTGGGACGCCGTCGTCGGTTCCGGCCGCCTGCTCGATACTGACCGGTATTTTGTCATCTGCTCAAATGTTATTGGCTCCTGTTTCGGCTCCACCGGTCCTACCTCGATTAATCCAAAAACAGGCAAACGTTATAACCTCTCTTTTCCGGTAATTACCATTCGCGACATGGTTCGCGCTCAGAAATTGCTGATCGATGCCCTCGGAATCAAACGTCTGCTGACGGTTATGGGGGGGAGCATGGGTGGCATGCAGGCTCTGGAGTGGGCGACGCAGTATCCTGACAGTATCGCTTCAGCAATTGTCCTTGCAACTACACCGCGGCCGTCGCCACAGGCAATTTCACTCAACGCCGTTGCCCGCTGGGCTATTTTTAATGATCCCACCTGGCGTAAGGGAGAGTACAAACATAATCCCAAGGACGGCCTGGCTTTGGCCCGCGGTATCGGTCATATTACGTTTCTGTCAGATGAATCGATGAACGTTAAATTCGGTCGCCGGTTTTCTGCCCGGGACGGCCAGTTCGACTTTTTCGGCCAGTTTGAGGTTGAGCGCTATCTGAATTACAACGGATACAATTTTGTCGATCGCTTCGACGCCAACTCTTTTCTCTATCTTGCCAAATCACTCGATCTCTACGATGTCGCCTGGGGCTATGAATCGATGACGGAGGCGTTCAGCCAGGTCAAGGCACCGATTCAATTTTATGCGTTCAGCTCAGATTGGCTCTACCCCTCCTATCAGACGGAAGAGATGGTCACCTGCTGCAATGATCTTGGAAAAAGTGTCGAATATCACCTGATTCCATCTGCATACGGACATGATGCCTTCCTGTTGGAGCATGAAACCTTTGCCCCGTTAGTGCAGGATTTCCTTGGGCGGGTTTAAAATAGTGAGCGATGTGGAAAAGAGCCCGCCATCAGCTGAATGGAAGGATCTCCCGTTATTCAGGAAGCTGCGCCACGGCGTCGGTAAAGCCATAGGCGACTTCGGCCTGATCGAGGAGGGTGATCGGATCGCGGTGGCGGTTTCCGGGGGCAAGGACTCCTATACGCTTCTTCTGGTGCTGGAGGAACTGCGCAGAAGAGCTCCGGTGTCGTTTGAACTGATCGCGGTGAATATCGATTCCGGCTATCCCGGCTACCGGACCGATGTTATCGAAGGATTCTTCAGGAAGCATGGCTTTTCCTACCGGATGGTGCCAACCGGGCACTACGCTATCATTCAGGAAAAGCGTCGTCCCGGTTCCTCCTACTGTGCGATCTGTTCGCGGCTGAAGCGGGGTGAACTGTACGAAGCCGCCCGGACAATGGGATGCAATAAACTGGCACTCGGCCATCATCAGGATGATTTTATCGAGACTCTGCTGCTGAACCAGTTTTTTGTTGGTTCCCTCAAGTCGATGTCTGCGTCCATGCTGGCCGATAACGGTATTATCACCGTGATCAGGCCGCTGGTCTATCTTGCTGAGGAAGATATCATCGCGTTTTCCCGTCAGGCGGACCTGCCGGTTGTCTGCTGCTGTTGTCCGGTCTGCGGCACGGCGGATATGCAGCGAAAGCGGATGAAGCGGCTGCTCAAAGAGCTGCAGGTCGATATTCCTCATGTCAAGAACAGTCTGCTGAAAGCCCTCTCAAATGTTCACCCCCGCCATCTGCTTGACTCTTCCCTGCGCCGGGACAGTACAGTCACGGAAAAAACTTCCGCTCTTTCGCTCAACTCGAATCTGCTTCCTGATCCGGATTCCACAGTCAGCCAGCAGATCAGCGACTGAATACCAGCCACCAACCACCACAACAGCAATCCCTGCAATCATAATCGCTTCCATACACATTCCTCCTCTTTAATCGTATGAGGGGAGTATATCATCAGTATGTGACAGAATAAGTCATCTGGATACTACAGAGAGAATTTAAAAACATTGGCGGAAGGAGATGAAGGTCAGATCACGGCATCGATTGCATCAAAATCAATATACCGCTCGGCAATGGAATTAATCAGATTGATTTTTTCCTGATCTTCCGGACCTATTTTCGAGACGTGCTCACGTAAGCGGTAAAATATTTCCGAAGATGTTTCCTTGATACGAATGTACGGAATATTGCTATCATCCAGAATTTTCTGGGTAATATTGGAAACCGGTACGTGCCCGGCGATAATAAGCCCGACGAGACGCTCCTTGTATTCCGGAATGTGGTGCAGTGCTGAAGCGGTAACAAGCAATTCATCACGCGAACTGGTCACAATCAGCAGGGTAGATGCTTCCAGATGATCAATAACAATCTGGGAAGAAGCGGCACCAAGCTGGATGGTATGACAGAGACGACTACGGTCAGCCGTGTCTCCGCTAAGCGGAAGACCAAGCAGTTCTGACACATGAAACAGTGTCGGGTCCGCAAGTGTGGGCAGATAATCAAACGCGCTTGTTACCAGGATGCCGCTATCGGCAAAGGCCTTCTTTAAATATCCGAGCGTGTCCTCTCTTTTTTCCGCAACCAGCTTATTGGCCATTATAATACGCACATCGGCTTTTTCCCGCTGATAGAGTGCCAGATTCAGCTCGACAGCATCTATGACATTGCCGATTCCTCCACCGGTCACGAGAAGAACCGGAGCGTTCAGCTCGGCAGCTATCCGAGCGTTGTTCATGCCGACAACTGACCCGACTCCGCCATGCCCGGCACCCTCAATAATCAGAAAATCATACTTCTTTTCCAGTTCAGCGCAGGCTGCTCGTATAGCTTTACCCGGCGCAGTCGAATCAATTTTACCATCCAGAAACAGACGGGTTGTTCCCGGACCCAGTGTCACCGGCGACATGAGTGCAATATCTTCCTCAACACCGAATACAGAGGAGAACATGGCGGCGTCTTTGTCAACAATAATGCCGTTAAACTCGATCCATTTAGGGCCAAGCGGCTTCATAAAGCCGACCCGCGCATATTTTTTCAGTGCCAGATGCATCAACGAAAGGCTGATGGTCGTCTTGCCGCAATGCTGCCCGGTTGCACCAATGAATATTTTTCTGCACATGACAGAATATCTCCTGAAACCTGCTACTCAGTTCGGTGTTGCAATACTCTCAAAAAAATCATCAAAAGCGTCTTCACCAGAATAAAAGCGGAGAAAATGGACTCCCATCCCGCTTTTCTTGACAAGATGGAAGAGGTTTTGCGGGACCTTTTTAGCCCACATAACTCGAGCTTCAAGCTCAACTTTGGAGCCATCCGGAAGAACGAACTCTATGTTTACTTTTGAATTGGGCGGAATAATATTGGGTGTTTTGATAAACATGCCGGTCATTGAGACGTCTTCAGTAAACGCTATTCTAACCGCTTCGTCAATACCGAAACGGATCGAAAGGCGCTTCCTGATACGTCTGATATCGCGTTTATCGGCCACTCTTTCCCCCTTCCGGTACTTAGATTAAACGTACAAATCTGGCACGCACCAGCACCATGCCAGAAATATAAACTTATTTCAATAGATAGCAGAATCAGAACAATAAAATATTGTTTTGTCAGAAAAGGTGTGCCTGATACTAACATCTCAATTATTTGAATTGAATTGACAGAGGGGCGGCAATCGTCTACTTTGACGCAAAAGCTGGGGGAGTTTCGACTGAGAGCGGTTTGTCCGCGACCCTTCGTACCTGATCCGGGTAATGCCGGCGTAGGGAAGCGCAACCGACTGAAGGATTCATAAAGCCGCTGCTGCGGTTTTTCTTATTTTAGGAGGTTGACATGCAGATTACACTGAACGGCGAGGCAGTTGA
The DNA here is from genome assembly GCA_009885845.1 of Geobacter sp. Classification (GTDB taxonomy): domain Bacteria; phylum Desulfobacterota; class Desulfuromonadia; order Geobacterales; family Pseudopelobacteraceae; genus JACRCG01. The sequence goes on along the minus strand of VFJW01000131.1, from coordinate 9,597 downwards.
AACGACTGATGACAGCACGATCGAGACTCTGCTTACGCAGCTCGGAATTGGCCGGGAGCGGGTGGCTGTTGAGTTGAATGCCGCCATTATTCCGAAAACAGAATATGAAAACCAACTCCTTTCTGATGGCGATAAAATTGAAATAGTTCACTTTGTTGGCGGAGGATAGCCGGTATGACACACACAGCAGATACATTGATAATTGGCGGGCGTGAGTTCACTTCACGCCTGATGGTGGGCACCGGCAAATATGCCAGCTTCGAACAGACCGCCCGGGCACTGGAAATATCAGGAGCCCAGATTATCACCGTGGCGGTGCGGCGGATAAATCTTGACCGCAGCAAAGAGTCGCTGCTTGACTACATAGATCTGAAGAAATACACCCTGCTTCCCAACACCGCTGGCTGCTACACGGCAGATGATGCTGTGCGAACCTGCCGCCTGGCCCGGGAGGCCGGCATGTCTGATTTCGTCAAGCTGGAAGTCCTTGGAGATGAAAAGACGCTGTTCCCGGACAATGAAGAGTTGCTCAAAGCCGCAAAAATTCTGGTTGCAGAGGGTTTTACCGTACTTCCCTACTGCAGTGACGATGTGATCGTCTGCAAAAAACTGGAAGACATTGGCTGTGCCGCGGTTATGCCGCTGGGTGCCCCGATCGGCAGTGGACTCGGCATTCGTAATCCGTATAACATCCGGATTATTCTTGAGAATGTCAGCGTACCGGTCATCGTGGATGCCGGTGTCGGTTCGGCGTCCGATGCCGCTATCGCCATGGAACTGGGCTGTGCAGGAGTCCTTATGAATACTGCTATTGCCGGAGCCCAGGATCCTATTGCCATGGCGGAAGCCATGAAACTGGCGGTAATCGCTGGCAGACTCTCATTCAAGGCCGGTCGAATCCCCCGCAAACTCTACGCTAATGCCTCCAGCCCGCTGGATGGCCTGATCGGTTGAAAACCGTACCTCGATGTTCAGTCTGTATCTAATAACAGACCGCCATCAAACCGGCGGCAGGCCGCTTCTTGAGGTGGTGCAACAGGCTCTTGAAGGGGGTGTCAGAGCCGTCCAGTTGCGGGAAAAGGATCTTTCCGGTGCCGAGGCTTACCATCTGGCCGTTTCGCTGAGGGAGCTTACCAGGGAATTCGGCGCCCGGCTTCTCATCAATGACCGCACGGATATCGCATGTGCAGCAGAAGCCGATGGCGTTCATATCGGTAAAAACAGCCTGCCGGTAAGGGCTGTCCGTCGGGTTTTGGGCGTGGAAAAGACGATCATTTACTCTGCTCACACCATTGAAGAAGCTCTGCACGCCCAGGCGGCTGGAGCGGATGCCGTCACGTTCGGTCCGGTGTATCGCACACCTGCCAAAGTTGTCTACGGCGAGCCGTGCGGCGTAAAAAAACTCGCTGAAGCGGCAGCCCTTCTGGAGATACCTGTCTTTGCCCTGGGGGGAATTTCTCCGACCAACATCACCGAGGCGCTGTCTACAAACATTCATGGTGTCGCTGTTATTTCAGCGGTACTGACCGCACCTGACCCGCGCATCGCGACCGCATTCCTGCTGAAAAAGATCGAAGAGTATGCTCAACACTCCTGACGCACAACTCCACCCGCACCTTCACATCAACTCCTACGGAAACTATCTGCGCCGCCGTTTCGGATCCCGGATCAGCAAGGTTAACGTCGATGCCGGCTTTACCTGTCCCAATCGTGACGGCAGCAAGGGGACCGGTGGCTGCATTTACTGCAATAACGTGTCGTTTTCTCCCAAGGAGACTCAATCGGTAGTGCCGCTTGAGGATCAGATGACAGCAGGAATGGCCTACCACCGCCTCCGCCTCGGCTCCGAAAAATTCATCATCTATTTCCAGAAATACACCAATACGTACGGTTCGATTGAACTGCTGTCAGAGCTGTATCGCCGTGCCCTTGACCATCCGGATGTGATCGGCATTTCGGTCGGAACCCGGCCGGATGCTCTAGAAGACAAAGCGCTTGAACTGTTGACGGACATTGCACGGACAAAGTATGTCTGCCTTGAACTGGGATTACAGTCAATGGATGACGTTATTTTGAATAGAATCAATCGCGGGCACACACTGGATGATTTCATCGAGGCGGTTAACCGGTCAGCCGGCCGGAATATAGATATCTGCGCCCATCTGATTCACGGCTTTACGGGTGAGAGTGCCGGGGAGTTTCTCAAAACCGCCGACCTGATGGCCGGCCTGCCGATCGACTCGCTCAAGCTGCATCAGCTGCACGCCGTAGAAGGCACGGAACTGGCGGAGCTGTATCGCCGGGGAGAGTTTACCCCGCTGACTCTGGAAGCATATATCGCAACGGTTGCTGATTTTCTGGAGCTGCTCCCGCCGCGTATAGCCATCCAACGGCTGTACGGTTCGGCGCCGCTGGATATCTGTGTTGCTCCAAAGTGGGGGCTAAAGAATAATCAGATGTGGTATGCGATTGTTAATGAATTGGTGCGACGAGGCAGTTGGCAGGGGTGTCGATCTATCGTTTCTGCGTGAACGGTTAGAACAGGTCTTAATTCACCATTCAACTCTCACCGGATAGCGGCTGATATGAGCATCAGGGGTAAGTATGGACATGCCGCCGGCAATGGCCTGGCAGATGAGTATGCGGTCAAACGGGTCTTTGTGGTATTCGGGCAGACGTGATAACTGAAGAACAGAGGCTTCATCAAGCGGTAACGTTTCAATCCGGTGGCGGATACGGTTGTTCTTGATGAAGTCATGAGGCAGTTCGGGTAACGGCAATTTACCCAGGTTGTGCTTGACGATGATTTCCCATGCTGATGCAACGCTGAGATATACATCATTTGCGGGGTCTTCAAACAGTTTACGGGCATTCAAAGATAGTTCGGAGCTGTCGGAAACAAGCCAGAGAAATGAGCAGGTATCCAGCAGAATATTCATAGTGTCACGCCGGAAAACAGGGAAATAGTCTCTTCTGGCAACTCGTCAAAAAATGCGGCGGGTATTGTGAATGTCCCCTTGGCAAGACCTATCGGGCGCTTCGCCGTAACTTTGCTTAAAATCGGGCGGATTTCTGCAACAGGTTTGTTCCTTTTGCAGAGGATAAAGCTCTCTCCCTTTGCCACCTCATCGAGATAGTGGGATAAATGAGTTTTTGCTTCCTGAACGTTTATTGTTATCATGATGGTTGAATAGTAAACCATGTAGTTGACCAGGTCAAGGGTTTAGCATGGTAAAAACATCGGAGCATCAAAGCTTGAAACATCCTGCCTATTGAAGCGTTACATCCGCAACAACCGCCCCCATGCCGCTGATTTGGTTATACAGAACAGCATCAGTCACACTCACGGCGCTCACGCTGAAATTGCTCGTTGTCGGCACTGCGCTATTGGCGAGCTGCAGGGTAATGGTAGCCACATTCCCCACCTGGGTCACACCATCAACTGCCGAGCTGGACAGGATCACTCTGAGTGTGCCGAGAGTCAGCGGAAGGGCGCTTTTTTGAGTTCCGCCGAATACATCAGCCCCGTATAATCCGGAATTTTGAGCCTTCTTAGGCGCCTTAAGATGTTTTGCCATGCGTCCGACATGAGTCGCCTCCTCAGCCCGCAACGTGACAAGAAGATTATCGAGATTACCTGCCTGGTTACAAAGCTGCTCACGGATAGCACGCACTTCATCAACAATTTCATCACGATATGTCATGGTTTCCCTCCAACTCCTGCGGTGTCACGATCATAGGTTCATGCAATCCGTTCGCAGCATTATAGCGGTGCAATTTCAAACGGATTTCACCATGGGCCAGGTGTCGGCAGTTCCATGTCAGCATATAATCAATCCTGTGACCTCACTAACAGCACCCTTACCGAGGATCATCATAGCAGACTATGTATTTTTTACAAATACTCAATGAATCATTGAATTATCGCCCGTGCTTTGGGTGTCGAAATAAAGGACCTGTTAGAATTTGCCCATCTGCAGGCGGGTGGTGTGAAGGTCGAAGAAATTGAACAGCTTCTGGCGGGTGCTGATGAGGAGAAAAAGAGGATGATTATGAAGATCGTGCGGGCGGTGGTGCGGTGACAGTATTTGATGCTGTTTAATAAGGGGAAAATTACTCCCAATCTTCAAGAAGTAAGTCAGATACTCTGGAAAACTCCCGTACATTATGACTGACAAGTGTCAGATTATTTGCAACTGCAATTGCAGCAATCTGGAGATCATATGGTCCAATTGGAATCCCCGCTTTTCCCAGCGTTGCTCGTATACGGCCAAAAACGTTTGCAGCGGTACTACAAAACGGTAACGACAAAAACAGTTTTATAAATAATTCCAATTTTTCGCGGTTTTCATCCGGCTTTGCACTTTTCATGACTCCATAATACAATTCTGCTTCAACAACAGAACAGAGCACAATATCCGATGGTTTAAGCAAGTTGAGGCGCCGACGGATTTTTGATGCCGGATTGTTAAGGTATGAGATGCAAGCATTTGTATCAAGAAGATATTTCACAATATTTCGTTCCTGACCTCATATTCGCCCGGTTCTTCACGAACCAGAGGTGTGCCTGCAAAACAACCTGATGTCCTGTCAAAAAAGCCTCTTGGCCATGTTGAGTCTGTGTCGTGAGAGGAGGCTTTTTCATTAAGGGGAATAACAATGACTTCAAGTTTACGCCCCTGAAACGCACGGGGAATTTTTATTGAAATAAAATTGTTATCCGTAGTTTTAATTTGACGTAATGCCTGCATAGCTAACCTCGTTCTACAATTCAACAACAATGTAAGTTTTTGCTGAGAATCTCAATTGTGAGTCTTTATTAGTCCCAACATGCTTTAAAGTCAAGGCTTCTAACCGGACCTGTTCGAATTTGCCCATCTGCAGGCGGGTGGTGTGAAGATCGAAGAAATTGAACAGCTTCTGGCGGGTGCTGATGAGGAGAAAAAGAGGATGATTATGAAGATCGTGCGGACGATGGTGCGGTAGATTTTCCGTTGTCGCAATAAACCTTGCTTAATCACACTTTGCTTAATCACACTTGACTAAACATCGATTCCGACTTACCATAAGTACATCCTGTTACACATACAAGAGGTGACTTATGATCAGAACCAATGTCATGCTGACTCCCAATCAACATTTTACCTTAAAGCAGATGGCTGCTTCCATGCACCGTACCCTGGGAGAGCTGGTGCGTGATGCCATTGACAGCACAATTACTGTGGATACTATAGAACGTCGCCATCAGGTGGCTATTGCAGCGTATCAGGAAGGCTTCATCAGTTTGGGAAAGCTGGCACAATCGCTCGGTGTGGATCCGATCACGGCAAGAAGCTATCTGAAGGAGCGCGGTATTCAGCAGGCCGTTCAAGGTGTCGACGAAATCATAAAAGATGCTGCCAATGCCTGATGTTATTTTTGATACCGTGGTAATCAGCAATTTTGCAAAAGCCGGCCAATTGGATCTGTTGCGGACTATGTATTCCGACAGGGCCTGTTGCACCGGCTTTGTAGTTGCAGAAGTTTTGCGGGGCTTTCGGCAGGGACACACTGATCTTGAAGGGCTTGTTCAACTGCTATCGGACGGATGGCCTCGGCAGGAAGAACTGATAACTCCGGCAGAGCGTAGTTTGTATGCAAGCATATCGGTTTCGCTGGGTGACGGTGAGTCTTCGTGCTTGGCTCTTGCCGTCCAGCGTGGGTATATATTTGCATGTGACGACCGCATGGCAAGAAGTGAAGCTGAGCGTCTGAATATTCCACTGACCGGAACGATTGGTATTCTCATCAAGGCGGTTCGGATCAGTCTCATTGATCTAAAAAAAGCCAATACTATACTCAGGCGTATGGTGGAAACCGGTTTTTACTCACCGGTTGCGAAAATAGCGTCTGATATGGTGTGATCTGCAGGCGGGTGGTGTGAAGATCGAAGAAATTGAACAGCTTCTGGCGGGTGCTGATGAGGAGAAAAAGAGGATGATTATGAAGATCGTACGGGCGGTAGTGCGGTAGATTCAATTATTATCGATTATTACCATGCTACACGCTATTGTTCGTCGGTATCGTTAATTTTCAGGAGGTGTTTGAATAATGAGTAACGTACCTCTACACGACCCTTATTTCCACCCTGCCACAAACAGCCTGGGCATATCTTTTCAGTGATCTCAAACTCGGCAAAGGATGCCCGGACTCAAGGCGGGCAACAACAGACTGGGTGGTTCCCATCCTCCTTGCAACCTCATCCTGGGTCAGGTGCGCCTTCTTTCTGGCTTCGATAAGTTGGCCTGCAAGGGCAAACTCATCTTCGAGCCCTACAAATGCAATTCGGAATTCTTCATCTTTCAACAGATCTATTTTTACATCCGACATTTTTCTACCCATGATCAATCTCCTTCATACGTGACACCGCCAAAATAATTTCACCCGGTGGCGTCTTCTGCGTTTTCTTTACAAACACTCTCAGGATAATAACCCTTCTGCCAACTACGGCTATATACAGTGCTCTGGCAATCCCGGACTTCCCTTTACCACGAATCTCCCAGAGTTTATCCTGAAGATGGCGAACATACGGCATCCCCAGATTTTCAAGGCCGTAGGACTCAATCAAATCGGTAATCCGCACCAGTCGGGCCTGAAGGTCTTTGGGAATGCAAAGAAACTCCGCTTCAACAGCATCATTGAGAAATTCAACTGTCCAAGTGGTCTTCATGTGAACACTATAGCAAAATAGCGATAATTATCCAAAAGAATTCCTCCCAAACCATCTGATTAATCAGTGTCCCGTAGAAATACTGGCCTCTACGGCAAAACGTTTGATCTTGCGGGTCGTTGTTTTGGGGAATTCATCTTCGCGGATGGTAAACTTGCGAACCCGCTTGTAATCAGCTAATCCGTTACAGGCTTTCTGCACTTCAACCCGCAGCAGCGCTTCCACATCGGCAACGGTCATCGGACACTTGCCGTCCAGTTGACACTGATTATCGAGCGCTTCCTGCTCGGGATAGATGATGGCGTGAATCTCTTCGGATGACGTGCCGACTCGATGACCATAGACCATGACTTCTGAAATGAACGGGCTTTTGAGAAGCTCGTTTTCCACCTCTTCCGGATACACGTTCTTGCCGTTGGGAGTTACGATCAGGTTCTTGACACGGCCACTGATGGTCAAAAACCCGTCCTGACTGAGAAAACCAAGGTCGCCGGTGCGATACCAGCCATCGACAAGCACCTCGGCAGTGGCCATCGGATTTTTGTAATACCCCTGCATGACATTTGGTCCTTTAACAATGATCTCGCCGACACCTTCATCGTTTGGTTCATCAATCCTGACTTCAACATACTCCAACAGACGTCCGATAGTGCCAAGACGTTTGGCACCCGGCTGTTCTGCACTGATTATCGGCGCTGTTTCGGTAATGCCATACCCCTGGTAGATTGAAAGCCCGAATTCTGTCATTCCTTTGGCTATGGCCGGATCAAGCGCCGCGCCGCCACTGATGAAGATAGTTCCGGACCCGAATGCCTGGCGCACTTTTGAGGTAACAATCGACCGCGTGAGCGGCACCGAAAAAAGCAGTTGCGAGAGTTTTTTGGAGTTAATGTTTTTCATGACCCGATCGAGAATCATCCGGTACACAACCGGAACGGCGAGAAAGAAAGTTGGCTTGACCTCGGCAAGATTTTCCCCCAGCTTTTTAAGAGATTCGCAAAAGGAGACCTTGCCGCCGAGCGAAAGCGGCAGCAAAACTCCGCAGACCTGTTCAAAAACATGATTTATCGGCAGAAACGACAGGGTGTGAATGCTGTTATCGAGTTGAAAATGCGCGGCGGCGCCCTTGATGTTGGAGACGATATTGGCGTGGCTGAGCATGGCTCCTTTGGAACGTCCTGTTGTTCCTGATGTGTACAGAATAACGGCCGTATCAGTATGGTCACGTGGTTTTTCGGGGAGTGGGGCCGAGTAGCACAGTGAGTTGAGTGTCTGGAGTTTGCCCTCACGGCTGAGTTTATTGCGGAGCCGCTCGACCGGGTCAAAAGGGTCGGCGTGTTCTACTTTGTCTCCGGTTTCAGAACAGGATGGCGACAGAAGACGATATGCCTGGCGGGCCAGTACTTCCATCGTCGTGCGTCGATCAAGCGGCAGATCCACCGCCGCAACGAGATCACGCCACTCTTCAATCAGCACATCCAGCACCTGTACAGCCTTCGAATTCGCGTCGTCTGCAGCCGTTGAAGAGAGTGTCACGATATATTCCAACGCGGCAATATCGGGGAAAATTTCCAGAACGAGATCAAGACATGGCGGCGCAGTGAACACAAAACGCGCATCACAATCAGTCAGAATGTGCCGCAGTTCGGCAGCCTTCAGCTCTTTGTCTATTGGAACCACAACCCCGCCGGCCTTGAGAATCCCCAGATAGGCGGCCACCCACTGCGGCGATGACGGTGCCAGCAGGGCGGCGTGGTCACCAACATTAAATCCATTCTTGATCATGCCGGCGGCGATACGATCAGACAATTCCCAAAGCGCACCATACGTCATGCTCTGCCATGTCCCGGCAAGCTTGAAACGCAACGCCGGTTGGTCACTGTATTTCTGGCAACTTTCCCTGATCAGGGAATCTATCGTCTGCATACCCAACCTCCAGAACGCCGTTTTGGGGGGCATACTATCACAATCGGACACGTTCTTGTCAAAGTTTAAAGTATGTAAACAGGGAGAAAAAACTTTTTTGGGGTACACGGGAATGCTATAGTAGTGACTTACAATATCATCGCAGATAGTGCCCAGCAAAAGGAGATATTCCATGTCCGAACTTCGCGTCCGTTTTGCCCCCAGCCCGACGGGGTACCTTCACGTTGGCGGCGCCCGCACCGCACTTTTTAACTGGCTGCTGGCCCGCAATCAGGGGGGTACCTTCATTCTGCGTATCGAGGACACTGACGTTGAGCGATCCACCAGGGAATCTGTGGACGCAATTCTCGAAGGCATGAAGTGGCTCGGGCTTGAGTGGGACGAGGGACCTTTCTATCAGTCAGATCTGTTTCCACTCTACAAGGAGTATGTTCAGAAAATGCTCGATACCGGGAAGGCCTATAAGTGCTTCTGTTCGGTCGGGGAACTGGACATAAAACGTAATCTGGCTATGCAGGAAGGGCGCAAACCGAAGTATGACGGCACCTGCCGCGAGCGTTCCGGAGAGCCTGCTGGTCAGCCGTACGTCGTTCGTTTTCGGGCGCCGCAGGAAGGAGTAACCTCCTTTGATGACCTGATCAAGGGAATGATCACCTTCCCGAATGAAGAGCTTGACGATCTGATCATCCAGCGCACTGATGGAACACCGACGTACAATTTCTGCGTGGTGATCGACGACGCCACCATGCACATTACAAAGGTTATCCGCGGCGACGACCACGTCAACAATACCCCGCGCCAGATTCAGCTCTACGAAGCACTTGGTTTTCCGGTGCCGCAATTCGCCCATGTACCGATGATCCTCGGGGCAGACAAAGCACGCCTCTCCAAGCGTCACGGCGCCACCAGCGTCATCTCGTATCGAGACATGGGGTATCTTCCGGAAGCACTGCTCAACTATC
>VFJW01000149.1 GCA_009885845.1 Geobacter sp. | reverse complement strand
ACCGTGTCGAGATGAACGACGGCACCGGAATTCAGCCTGGCGATGCAGTCGCCGGATACGTGTCCGGGAAGGTCGGGAAGCCCGAGGGTCGCAGCAGTGGCCCGCTCCCCTGGTGGTTGTGCAAGCAGATCGGTAAAAATCCGCCAGATGTCCAGCTTGTCTGCATCCCGAATCAGGTTAATATACATCCTTGTGGGAGAGAGTATTCTGTCAGGAGGTTGTAGTAAATTATGAAACCGTACTGCCTCTTCAATCAGGGATTGTTCGGATGGGTCAATACCGGCCAGGATTTTCTCATCCCGGATAACGTCAATGGCAAGCCGGGCATGGTTATCCGATTCACTGTCCCGGAACGTACGCCAGCGACGGTATTGCGGAAAGCGGCCAACGTCGTGCAGCAGCGCAACAGAGGAAGCGATGAGTGATTCATTTTCCGAAAGCCCCTCGCCGGCGGATAACAGTGACATCGCTTCGCAGACTTTCCGGGTATGCTCGATTTTGAGCTGAATGTTTATTACGCCTTCGCTGTCGCTAACAAGAAACGGTTCGACATATCGGTCGAACCAGGAGCGTAGATTGTCGAGTTGAGTTTGATTCATATAATCAGAGAGCCCTGTCTGGAATTGATTTTGTTCCTATAATACTGTACCGTATCGCGAAGTCAACCAATCCCGCGAGGAACCTCGATGCAGCTGTCACTTCTTGAAAACGCCAGCCCCCGGATGAACGCTGAAAACAGGGCAGAGGAACTGCGTATTCTGCTTGAGCACCATAATAAACGCTACTATCAACTGGACGACCCGGAAATCAGTGATGCCGAATATGATGCACTTTTTCGGGAACTGCAGCAACTGGAGGAGCACTATCCGGAGCTGGTCAGTTCTGACTCGCCAACCCGGAGAGTTGGCAGTACCTCTCTTGATAAATTTTCCTCCGTCACCCACCGGCTCCCCATGCTCTCCCTCGAAAATGCGACCAATGCCGGTGAAATCAGAGACTTTGATCTCCGGATCAAAAAGTATCTGGGATTGCTGCCGGAAGAGCCGATTTCCTATGTCTGTGAACCAAAAATGGACGGTCTGGCGGTTGAACTGGTGTATACCGACGGAGTGTTAACCGTTGCTTCAACCCGTGGTGACGGAGTTACCGGCGAGGATGTTACCGGCAATATACGCACCATCCGTTCTCTTCCTCTGCGCCTTACGGGTAACGGGATTCCACGCTTGCTTGAAGTTCGCGGCGAGGTTTTCCTGTCACTGGAGGCCTTTCAACAGATCAACCGTGACAAAGAAGAAAACGGCGAGGCGCCCTTTGTCAACCCCCGCAATGCCGCCGCCGGGTCACTTCGCCAGCTCGACCCACGCATTACCGCCCGGCGACCGCTTTCTGTTTACTGTTATGCCCCCGGTTCTACTGATGGTGCTGATTTCTCTTCACAGCAGGATTTTTTTTCGGCCATAGCCGACTGGGGGCTGCCGGTTAACTCATTGGTACGCCCGGCGGTAGGCATAGAGGCGGCGGTGGCATTCTACGATGAGATGCAGCAGCAACGGGAATCACTCCCCTATGAAATTGATGGAACCGTCATCAAAGTTGATTCCATTGCCATTCAGCGTGAGCTGGGTGAAAAAAGCCGTTCCCCCCGCTGGGCGGTGGCCTGCAAGTTTCCACCGCGTCAAGCGGTAACTGTTGTTGAAGACATTCTCCACTCCGTCGGCAGAACCGGCGTAATCACCCCGGTTGCCCTGCTCAAACCGGTAGAAATCTCGGGAGTAACAGTTGCCCGCGCGACGCTGCATAATTGGGACGAAATAGCACTTAAGGACATCCGTATCGGTGACACAGTAGTAGTGGAACGGGCCGGCGACGTCATCCCGGCCGTGGTAAAGGTACTGACAGAAAAACGCTGTGGAGAAGAGAAGCCCTCCCTTCCTCCGGAACTCTGCCCGCAATGCGGCTCGGCGGTGGTACGAATAGCAGACGAAGTAGCGGTGCGCTGCATGGGCCTCGCCTGCCCTCCGCAGTTTCGTGAGTCAATCATGCACTTTGCATCACGGGGCGCCATGGACATTGAGGGGCTCGGAGAAAAGTTTATCGAGCAGCTCCTGTCACTGGGGCTGGTTTCAAGCGTAGCTGATCTCTATTATCTGTCCCGGGATGACCTGATGAAATTCGAGCGGATGGGAGACAAGCTGGCGTCTAACCTGCTGGCTGCGATAGAAAACAGCAAACAGAGGGATCTGGGGCGCTTCATCTTTGCCCTCGGCATCCGCCACGTGGGGGAGCGTACCGCCAAGTCGCTGGCCCAGGCCTTCGGCAGCCTTGATAACCTGGAGCGGGCCACGTTCGAGGAGCTTGTAAGTATCCGTGATATCGGCGCGACGGTTGCGCAGAGCATCCGTACCTTTTTCGATACCAAGGGAAATATCGCCGTCATCCGCCGCATGCTGGAGGCAGGCGTAACACCGGCTGTCGAGATGAAAAAGGTCGGCGGCCGCTTCACCGGGAAGAGCTTCGTTTTTACCGGCGCGCTGTCGCGCTTTACCCGCGATGAGGCCCGCATCCTGGTGGAAAACGAAGGTGGCACCGCAGTCGGCTCTGTCTCAAAAAAGACTGATTACGTCGTAGCCGGCGAGGAAGCCGGAAGTAAGCTGGCCAAGGCCAGGGAGCTCGGCGTGACCGTGTTGAGCGAGGATGAATTTTTGGAGTTGGTGGGTCCCATGGAGTGAACGACCAATCTGATCAAGCTGTAGGTGAGGTTATTTAATTATGAGCTCGTCAGTTGCAATGAAAGCAATTAACGGAAAGACATCCAATATTATTTCTCCCTTGCGCTTACTCGCGAGTCTTCTGGTAGTCCTGTTTATTGCTGAAGCGATAATAATGTTTACGTTGCCACTTTTTTTCCATACTTCGATTGTTTTTGTAAATAATTTTGCCGACTCAGTAATGCTCATACTCATCAGTGCGCCGTTTATCTGGTTTTTGATTGCCCGGCCACTACATTCCACCGCGAAGGAGATTGAACGGTTGAATGTAAGCCTTGCGGCGCGGGCCGCCGAACTGGAAAAGCAACATGTGGAATTACAAAAGGCCTATTACGATCTGGAGATGGAAACCACCGCACGCCACCGGGCGATGGAAGAACTCCGGGAAAAGGAACGGTTACTGATCCAGCAAAGCCGCATGGCCGCGATGGGAGAAATGCTCGGCAACATTGCACATCAATGGCGCCAGCCCCTTAATGTTCTGGGCATCAAGATCCAGGAGTTAGGTTTATCCTTAGAATACGGCGAGTTCAGCAAAGAACTCCTCGATGCCAATGTAGCCAAGTCTATGGAAATACTCCAGCATCTGTCGCAGACCATCACTGTTTTTCAGAATTACACTGTGCCTGATAAGGGAAAAAGCCTGTTCAGTGTGGAACAGGTCATCGATAATACGGTTCAGATCATAGGTGAGAGTCTCAAGAAAGCCGGGATTACACTGAATGTCAGTTCAACAGGCAACCCCCAGATAGATGGCCATCCAAATGAATACGGTCAAGTGCTCATGAACCTTATTTTGAACGCCAAAGATGCATTATTGGAGCATAAATCTGACAATCCACGTATAACTCTGCTCTCATGGTCTGAAAACGACAGGTCAGTGCTGACCATTGACGATAATGGAGGCGGTATCAAAGAACAAATACTGGATAAGATATTTGACCCGTATTTTACTACCAAAGAGCTTGGTAAAGGGACTGGTGTCGGTCTCTACCTGTCAAAAACAATAATCGAGAAAAGCATGGGAGGACGTATCACCGTGCGTAATATTGAAGGTGGTTCAGAATTCAGGATAGAGGTCTGAAATGGTAACTAAACAGTCGCACGCCTCTTTTTCGATATTATTTGTGGAAGATGATGCCGTTGTTTGCCAGGCTATCGGCCGCATATTGGCCAGGTATTTCCCGGATTCTAAGATCTATACTGCGGAAAATGGCCTAATCGGGCTGGAACTCTTCAAGGAGCACACTCCTGATATTGTCATCACTGACATTAATATGCCGGTGATGGACGGCATCGAGATGGCCAGCAACATTAAATTAATAAAAGCTGACACAAAGTTTGTCGTGATCACCGGTTACAGCGACAAGAATTACCTTGAAATATTTAGCGAAATAGGCTTTGACGATTACATTGTGAAGCCGGTTGATATCGGGAAACTGTTCGCTGCAATTGAAAAGTGCCGTGCCGGGGTTGCACCCCTGCAATAAGAAAAGCTCAAGGAGAATCACTATGTCAGAAGATCCCTCAGTAACCTGTGCCAAGTGCAGTACCGTATGGCAGAATCGCGGCGCCACCAATTGCTGGAGTGGCGATCCGGCTACGGCACCGCCCAAGCCGGGCAACTGCCCGTCAGAGATCTATGATGAGGTCGTCAGGGAATCGTTTGATGAATACCGGGGTGACAGCGAAGATGCAAAAATCGCCTTTGTGGCCGCACGGGTTGAAGGGCTCTGTTATCAGCCGGTGCCGGGAAGTGATGCCGTTAACGCCCGCTGGACACGGGTAGAAGATACGATCGCCTTTGCCGGGTTGATGGGATATAAAAAAATCGGGATGGCGACCTGTCTGGGCCTGCTGGATGAAGCGGAACGATTGACTAAAATCCTCACAGCACAAGGGTTTGAACCGGTCAGCGTCTGCTGCAAGGCGGGCAGTATTGACAAGCTGGAACTGGGACTGGCGGAAACCGATAAAGTGAGGCCCGGCACATTCGAACCGGCCTGCAATCCGATCGCCCAGGCAGAAATTTGCAACCGGATGGGAACCGACATGAATATCATCGTCGGCCTCTGTGTCGGTCACGACATGCTCTTCAACAAGCACTCCAAGGCTCCCGTTACGACGCTGATCGTTAAAGACCGTGTGACCGGCCATAATCCGATCGCTGTGCTGTACGGACAGAATTTCTACTACAAACGGCTGCAGAAGCAGAAAGTGCTGGCCGGGAACGAATAAACCTGAAAAAGGCAGTTCGAATAACACAGAGCAACAGAGCAACAGAGAAATCACTCCCTTATGCAAAAAACAATATTCACCCAAAAGGTGAGTCTCGAAAAGACCTTTTCAAGAAAATTATTCTTTGTTTTTTGCTCAGTTGCTCGCCTAGAGGCGCCTACTTTCGGCAGTTGCTCCGTGTTTCAAATGTTTTTCGGGGTTGATTATCTGTTATGTTTTCTGCACGCGGCGACAAACGTCGCCGCGATGTCGCGATTGCTCCCGAAATGCAGGTGAAGGTAGGAAGCGAGGCAATTGCGGACACGGTATCCTTCCGCCCCCAGCGTGACTCCCTGACGTGACACCCGGTAACAACGCTCGATCCTGTCCGGCATCATGCCGATCTCCGAATAGTGAAATTCATGCCCCCGGACGTCCGATCCCTGCGAACCGATAATACTGTTTTCTGTCAGCTCAGCTTCCCGGTAGCCAAGTGCCTTGCGGCGCGGCAGCATCCGGCAACGAACCGGAAAGACCCCGACAAAATCAGCCGACGACTGATTATCAGACGCTTCAATCCCCTCGGTAAGATAGATAAATCCGCCACATTCCGCATACACCGGCAGATCTTCCGCCACCGCCAACCTGATGGATTCTCTCATACTCATATTGTTTTCAAGCTGACCGGCATGCAACTCGGGATACCCCCCCGGTAGATAAAGGCCCGTGATATCGGCGGGTAGGGTGGCGTCATTCAGAGGTGAGAAAAAGATGAGCTCAGCTCCGGCCTCACGCAACAGACGGAGGTTGTCTTCGTACATGAAGCAGAAGGCGGCATCACTGGCAACGGCAATTCGGATTTCCCCCTCACCCCTACCCTCTCCCTTAGGGAGAGGGGGAAAAACATCACCCCCCTTTATGAAAGGGGGGTCGGGGGGGATTTGCAGTTGGCTTAACCCGTCCAGATCAAGACAGCACTCAGCCATATCAGCCAGGCATCGGATGAATTCTTCGGAGAGCGGGTTATCCTCTGCAGTTATCAGCCCCAGGTGACGCGAGGGGATGGCAAAAGACTCATTGCGGGGAATACAGCCGAAACAGACAATTTCCGGACAGTAGGCGACAAGCGCTTCCCTGAGCAGGGCAGTATGACTTTCGCTGCCAACATTATTGAAAATGACTCCGGCCAGTCTTATCTCCGGATCAAACCGGGCAAAACCGCTAACCAGCGCGGCGGCACTGGCTGCCATGCCGCGGGCATTTACCACCAGCACTACCGGCGCTCCGGTTATGGCCGCAATCCGGGCGCTGCTCCCTTCACGGGACGATGCGCCGATGCCGTCGAAAAGCCCCATGACACCTTCAATAACGGCAACCGTTCGACCAGACAAATCGTTCACGTTTCTCTGAAACGTACTTCGCACAAACGCTTCGCCGCACATCCAGTCATCAAGATTGATCGACGGCCGACCGGTCACCGCCCGGTGGTACCCCGGGTCGATAAAATCCGGCCCGCACTTAAAGGGTGCAACCGTCATCCCGCGCCTCATCAGTGCCGCCATGATCGCCAGACTGACCGTGGTCTTGCCGCTGCCGCTCTGCGGGGCGGATATCAGAAAACCATTCAATGTACTCACCTCAGCGACCTTCTGGACCCGCCATACTGGAAAAAGGCAATCAGATGAAACTCTTCCTTGTCATACCCTTTCGGGAAACCACCGACCGGCCCTATCGCCCGTAAGGTGCGCAGAACCTCTTCATCCAAAATCAAAGCGCCGGAACTTTCAAGTTGCTGTATATGAGTAATTTCTCCCTGTCGATTGAAGGTGATCCGAACCGGCGTAATTCCTTCAATCCCCTTCATGGCTGCTGCCTGAGGATACCGCCAGACACCGTATACCGCCCCTTCGAAGCGGCGCAGGAACGAGCCGAACGTGATGTCATCGCTGTTCAGAAAACGTGTGTCCCCTTCGGCAATATCGTTTTCAAACGCACGACGATAACTCTCCTCCAGTTTTGCCAAACGACTGGCGCCGGGGAACAGTTGTGGCGGTGGTATCGACTGTTGTACTGCCCGTTCCTTTTGCTTGATGAGGCTCAAAGCGGAAGATCCCGGAGCGATCGGAGTCTGACCGGATGCTGACGGAGACGACCGGGACGGTTTGGCTGCAGACGTCTGTTTTCGTAACGTATCGACATCCCGGGCAGCATCGCCCCGGGGTGCACTCTCACGGGGGACACGTATCCTCTGTTCGGAACGACGTCTGGTGTCCTGCTGACGCTGCTCAAATGGCGGTGTAACTTCCGGGAGTGGTTGCAGATCGATAAAAACCGGCTCTTTGAGAGGTTCCGGCTGAGATGGAGGGAAAAAATAGAGTGCTGCAAACGCACCCATATGCAGCACGAGTGAGATGCAAAGTACGAAGATAAATGATTTTTCAATATATCGATCATTCATGGGGTAAGGTCGTTTCGGACGATGTCATTGCGGCATGTCGATTCATGTTGCCGAAGAGCCAGATATTGTTTCCTGCGTATACTCCCGGTGAGTATCTGCCTGCAGACCGGTTTCCGTACGCAGAAATGAGTGAATCTCCTTCAGGCTTTTCAGAATGTTCTGTTCCCCTTTGGGAAATTCATTCGGATCAAGTTCAAGGGTGATCGTACTTTGATAATCCGTGTGGCGAAGATGATTCAGGAATCGGGTCAGCGGCAGAATCCCGCGCCCCGGCAGCAGGTGTTCACGACCATGGCCATAGTCTGAAAAATGGATATTACGGATGCGACCGGATTCGTAACAGAGGAAAAACTCATTGATGAAATTTGTTTTTCCCGAGCCCATATGAGTGCAGTCAAACGTCATGAAGAGATTATGCTCATGAATAAACTTGACCATCTCTTGCGGCCTGGAAAGAATATTCGGGTTGATCTTTTGCTCGCCAACCCACGGCATATTCTCAAGAGTTATCAAAACTTTTCCGTCCAGACCGATCTCTTTCTGAAAGTCGCGAATCTTGTAGAGCCAGCGCCAGAACGCAAACTCGAATCCCATCCAGGAAGGTGGGTGAAAATTTACCAGAGGGATTCCGCATTCTACCGCAAGTTCGGCAGTCCGCTTCAGAGAATCCATAGGGGTTCCCCACCCGTCCAGCATCATGAACGGAGCATGAATGGAATGGATAACAGTGATTTTCTGCAGCGATGTAACCAGCTTGACCGCATCAACGCCCTGAAACTTCTGATTAATGATCAATTCAACCCCGTCAAATCCGGACTCCGCCGACAATTCGAATATCCTCTGCAGTGGCAGGGTAAACAGACATCCGGCTGAGAGAGAGAGGATCATTGCATCCTGACCGTTGCGTGTGGTTGCGGCGAGTTCATCAGTTCTCCGGGATGTTGTGCACTTCCCGGCTGACCAGGAGCCGGATGGCGGCTGATGGCGGCACAGTCAGCAGAGACGTGACGATCATAATGATCATAACCAGTGGCGCACCAATAAAAGCCGAAGAGGTGAGCGGAAATACTTTTGAAATAATCGGCAGAATGTCGCCGAGAACAAGCGGAGCAAAACTGATGAGCAGTCCGGACAGCATACCGCAGATAACTCCTGCGGAATTTGTCCGGGGCCACCAGATCCCGAGTACAAACGCCGGAAATATTGTATTGCCGGCCACTGCAAAGGCAAAGGCGGCAATTTCTGCAATCATTCCCCAAGGTTGGAAAGTCAGCACCATAACAATTAACGCCAGTACAAGAAGAAAACTTTTCGCGGCGAATACCTTATCGCGCTCGGAGGCACTCGGATTGATCAGTCGTGGATAGATATCAAATGAGAATGATGCAGAGCCGGTCATCAGCAATCCGGCCGTTGATGAAAAAGCCGCACTCATTCCACCTGCCGCCAGAATTCCAACCACCCAGAGCGGCAATCCTCCGAGGCCGGCAGCCGAGAGTACGATCATATCAGCGGCATCAGCACCACCCGCGTTAAGCGTCAGACCGTTTCTCGCTTCAAAAAGCCGGGCCAGAACACCGTAGGCCGGAGCCGACCAGTAGATCAGGGCAATGAAGAACAACCCCCATACGACCCCCCAGCGCGCATCCCGTATGGCCGGAACCATATAGAAGCGTGAAAGCACGTGCGGAAGTCCGGCAGTACCGAACATCAAGGTGAAACAGAGGGCACACCATTCAAACAGGGTGGTGTTTGCAAAGGGTTCCGACCAGTTATAGCCGAACTGCTGCTGAAGCTCTCCGATGGCCGCCCCGTAGCCGAATTGGGGCAGTATCCAGAAATAACCCAGCTTGCGGGTCAGCAGCATCAACGGCAGAATGAACGTGATGATCAGCACAAAATAATGCAGCTTCTGATTCCGGGTCAAACCGAGAGCGCCGGAGACGAAAATAAATGACAGCAGCAGCACGGTGCCGACGATAACGGCGGGAATGTAGTCGATACCGAACAGCCAGGAGACCAGCAGGGCGATGCCGCGAAACTGGGCAACGCAGTATATGATCGTAATTATGATCGAAATCAGTGCCGCCAGCGTGCGGGCCGTATCAGACTCATAGCGGAAACCGACAAAATCCGGGGTGGTGAACTTGCCGAAGCGCCTGATCTGCGTGGCCATCAACACCAGCAGCAGGACGTATCCTCCGGTCCAGCCCACGACATAAGCCATGGCAAAATAGCCCTTCAGATAAAATATTCCGGCAAGGCCGAGAAAACTGGCGGCGCTCATCCAGTTGCTGGCAATGCTCGCTCCGATGCCGATCCGGCCGGTGTAGCTGCCGCTGAATCCATAATCCGAACCTGATTTACTGCGGCTGTTCATCCCGGACAGGATAAAGAGTGCAAACATACCCGCCACGATGGCTAACGGTACCAATTGCAACATTCCGTATGCCATTATTCGTCCTCCCCGTCGGCCGCTTTTATCCGGAAACGGAGTGAGCCTTCCGTAGATTGTTCCGTGTTGCGATCCATCCAGATATTAAACAGAGCGCAGAGAATGATGAACCAGAGCGGCAGCAGCTGGCCGCTCAGCCAGAATTGAATCGGGAGATTGAAAAAAGTCAGGTCAGTAAGCAGCAAAGCGGAATAGTTTGCTTCCAGATAATAGGCGAAGAGCTGAAAACCGACAATCGCGAGCAACCACCCTGACAGGATAAGCTTGATGACGCGAACTTCACTCCGCATGGTTTTTCCGCGCGGTTTAAAAAAACTGAGATCCCTGTGTGAAGATGTTTCGTTCATGTGTTCCCCCGACGTGTAACGTTAAATCTTCCGGTAATGAACGTAATAAATCGGTTGCCCCATATCGAGAAAACGCCGCATATATTTTGAAACGGGATACCCTTCCAGTGCATGACGGAACGTATCCGGGAACAGTTGATTGGCGTATCCCGGCTGAACTGCCATAAATTCGGCAACATCGAGGCCGTAGTCAACAAAATCCGTTGCAAAGTACAGATCAGCGTCCGTCTGCATAAAGCGCGACAGATAGGCAACAAACCCGGAGTTCACCAGGCGTCTCTTTCTATGACGCAGCTTGGGCCAGGGATCGGGGCAGTTAATGACTACCATCCGCAAGGTATCTGGCGATATGCAAGCTTCAATAAAACTGCGTGCTTCGGCCCGCAGTACCCGTACATTGGTCAATCCGGCTTTATCAATCCGCTTGCAGGTCTTGATGCACCCCTTGTTGTAGAAATCAAGGGCAATAAAATTCAGCTCAGGATGCAGAACGGCCATCTGCACAACAAAATCACCGACGCCGCAGCCGATTTCAAGCGCCAGCGGATTGTCGTTGCCGAATATATCGCTCCATAACGGGGCGGGATCAGAATCCTCCCAGGGCAGAAAGGCGGGAGATGTATTGGGGATCAGCATTAATTGTCCTTAGTACGTTAGAAGTTGTTTTCTGAGCATCCAGACAGAAAATAACTTCGTTAATGCACGTATCCTGTTTATCAAAGGATAGTAAATTGCGTAACTGTAGCATATCTCACTGAATTGGCGGGAGTGATTTTTAGTGGCGAACTACGCTGTCAGGCCCAGCATACAATCAAGCTGTTTTGCAATGGGAGCAGATATTTTGTCCGGGACCCCCCCCGCCTTTGCCAACCTCATGAACGAGGCCACGGATGTCTTGACCTGATCAATTATTACACACGCTGATTTTTCACTGATTGAACCAACGCCGGCAACTTCCAGCAGGTTTGCCATGCGGGGTTCTTTCCCTTCTCCCTTGTAGCTGGTCCAATGCTCGCCGTTGGGGCCGGTTGAAAACGTAAGGTCATACGCGGGTGACAGTCGCCAGACCCCTTCATCCGACATCATATATCCATGGTTCTTTGAATGGTCATCACGATTGACAGCGAACATGTTAAAGGCCGCACGCCTGAACTGTTCTTCTACTTGTGTGGCGCTGTTTGTCAACCGCCACGCAACCTTCATCAGCTCTTCATAGTCCAGAGTCGGAGCCATGTGATCGGCATGCAGCAGACCGCTTGCTGTCGCGATGTGGCAACGCCTGTTACCGGACGGACGGTCGAAACGCCGAGTGGCAATGTGTTGAACACCGCTGTCGTCAGCAATCAACATGTGATCAGGAACAATAACTCCGGCAGCGTCTGCCATTCGATAGTATATGAACTCAAGAACTCCGTCATATTGGTTGCCGGCGCCGGAGAACTTGACAAGCCAGTGTTCAAACCCTTCAGGCAAAGAACCGGTTCCAGAGACAAATGAGCTCCTGTCCCTTGAAATACCGATCAGGGCTTTGGGTCTGGCACCACCCGGCGAACCTCCGATTTGAGCCAGAAGGCGCCCAGCATCTTCAATTCTCCCTTGATAAAGTTCATAAGCTTCCCGAGCCACTTCTCCAACACTTACAGCTTCAGCAGCCAATCTGTTCACCTTCTGAAGAGGCGGGCGGTAGCACAAGGCCCCCATTGCATGGTTGCCAAGAAAAGCGAGTCTGTCAATCGGCGTAATATCCTTTTTGCTGACCCCCTGTTTTGTGAACCATCGGTCCATTATCAGCGTACCCCATCCGTCCGGCAGTGAATCAGCAAACAAGCCAAAAGTAGAGGCCACCATCCTGCGTAAATCCAGTTGATGTCTGCGCTTTTCGATTGAGAGCTCAAAAGGCGAGAGCTCAATGCCGCGCTTTATCCAATCGTTCGCATACTCAAAAATTGTCACAGAGCCCGATGTGGCCAGCATCCCCACGAGGGAAATCTCATTTCCATTGTCGTACGCAACTTCTATCTCATGATATCCCACGAGCCCTCCTCTTTCCCCGCTGTCTTTGATGCCCAGTGCTCATTTTTTTCAGCTCTGCGATAGTCAGTTGCTTCTCTGGCAGAGCAAGAGCGGATACAAGCATGTCCAGCACGCCAAGTGCAGCTAAAATCTTAACCAACGTTTCGGTTGAACCAGCACCATTTTTTTCAAACCTCACAAGTGTCGAGCGGCCAACCCCGACACGTTCAGCCAGTTCATCAAGCGTCATTTCCTGATTTAGCCGTACTGTCTTGACAAATTTAGATAAGACAAGCAAGGCTTCTTGAGGTGTATTTCGAAGAGGAGGCGTTTTCATAGGGACATCATACCATCTTGAGCTTAAAATGTCATCTATGAAACTATAGCTATTATAAATGAGTATAAAGTACCATATATGAGTTATTACGCTGTTTATATTTGTGGTTTTAATCCGTGCATAATGAGTTTCTGTGCGGAATAGTGTGCGCGGCACCTTTACCTCAAGAAAATTGATCCAGAAAAAACAGTTAGCACACGGATAACATCTGATTTGTACGGATTTTCAAGGATTTAACCAACCAGAAGTGGTAATCAAAAAGGTTACGGCATTAGACTGGTCTATGCTCTTCATTTATCTGTGTTTGATCCGTTATATCCGTGTTAATCCGTGTACAACTGCCTTTTTTTTGTTTATAGTTTTTTTGTTTATAGTTGATAAATCCATACGATAAGACTAGATTAGTCTTATCAATAATATTAATCTGGAGGCATGCCATGCAAGCAGCTTCGATTTCTGAATTAAAAACCTCCGCAAGTGAGTATTTATCTAAGGTTAAGGCAGGCGCGGAAATCCTGTTAACTGACCGGGGGAACCCTTTCGCAAAAATAATCCGCTTACACCGCAGTGAATTACCGGCAGACATCTACATGGCTCAACTCGAGCAGCGTGGACTGGCAAGAGTTGGCAAAAGCGCCCTTCCTGCAGACTTTTTGTCAATGCCACGTCCACTTGACAGAGAAGGATTAGCGTTAAAAGCACTACTCGAAGAACGAGAGGATGGGCGATGAAATTTTGGGACACATCTGCTTTGATTCCACTATTTGTTGAGGAACCTCATTCGAAATACATACAGCCGATTTTTGAAGACGATCGCAGCATTGTGGCTTGGTGGGCAACACCAATCGAATGCTGCTCAAGTTTTTCCCGGCTTGTTCGCGAAAACAGAATTACGACTACAGATGAAGAGGCACTTCGCAAGGAACTCGATATATTAGCTGACTGTTGGGGGGAAATTGACCCTACATATGAGGCGAGAGTTATTGCAAAACGACTTCTAAGGAGGCACCCGCTGAGAGCAGCCGATTCAATGCAGCTTGCAGCAGCTTTAGTTTGGGCAGATAATCAGCCGGAAAACCTGCATTTTGTCTGTCTCGATACCCGCTTGCGAGACGCAGCTCGTTCTGAAGGGTTTACCGTACTTCCATCACAAGAGTTATTAGGAACTGCTTCTTATTGATTAAAAGCGGCGTAAAATACAGAAAACACAAGGAGCGGGTATGAAAGAAAATCGTGGTTTTACGCTGATAGAGGTTATTGTAGTTGCGGCAATCATCGCCATCCTGGCCGGTATTCTCGTGCCGATGATTTTCAACCAGATTGACGAATCAAAGAAAACGCGGGCGCAGGGGGATTGCAAGACCATATCGACGGCGGTCACGATGTTCAGGAAAGATACGGGGAAGTGGCCAAATTCCGATACGGAAGACTGCACCTTTTTATATACCACACTCCAGACTGGTTCTGGAGCGGCCAATGATCCGACAGATGCAGCGGGAGCTGACGCATGGAATATTAGTGCTAACGCAGTTGCACTGGGATTTATTCTTAATCTGCCGGCAGTCACACCGGCGGTGGCTCAAGCATGTTTCAATGGCAAAGCTGTGTCCTATTTGGCAGAAGACAAGGTTGATCCATGGGGGAAAAACTATATTGTTAATGCAGCAAACTTTGGAAATAGTAACCCCGTCTGGGTCATTTCAGCAGGACCCAACGGAGTATTAGAAACAGGAGTTAACAGTCAAACATTGAATAATATTGTTGTAACTGGTGACGACATCGGTGTCAAGATCAAGTAACTATTTCAAATCACACATTTTAAAGCCTCTTTCGGGATTCCGGAAGAGGCTTTTTTTTATTGATATATCAGGATTTCAATCAACCTTTACCGAAAGGGTAACTGTCCCACTTGAACCGGCATTGAGATTACCCCCTAGCGTCCAGGTTACGTTTCCTTTAGCGCCAACAGCCGGGGACAATATAGAGCATGAGGTTATCGCGACAGGTAAAGCACCGCATGCAGCCGACTGGAAGGTCGTATAGACCGGCACCGGATCGGATATGACTATGCTCTGAAACCATGTGGTGTCATTTGGATTTCTATAGCTGATGGTGTAGATAATATTTGAACCCGGAGCCGCTGATAAAACATCGGCAGTTTTGGTTACCTCCAGAGGCAACAACAGTGCGGTAAGTGAAGCCGTATTGCTCGGCAGACCGACCGTGGCACCGGTTTGCAGAGTTGTGGCGCCACTTGTTGTATTCGGGTATGTCCCGGCAGTTGAAGCTGATGCCGGGATAATGATGGTACAACTGCCGGGAGCCAAAGTGGGTACCGTCAGGTTGAGGGCTGTAGCACCCACCGCAAGAGCGGGCGAATTGGTCACGCCGGCACAAGTGCCGCTTATAGTCGTCGATGCAACATTGAAACCGGTAAGAGTATCGGAAAAATTGACGGATGTGAGCGAAATTGCATTGGAATTGCTGAGGGTGAAAGTCATATTTGATGATGCAAAGACATCAACGGAAGCCGGCGAAAACGCCTTTGTTAAAGTTGGAGACGCAAGTGCCGATACCGTCAGAGTCCCGGAGCCTGCGGCACTGTTGCTGCCGGCGTTCGTGGTGATGATGCCGCCGATCGCGATACTGTTGTTGTAGGTGCCGGGGGTGGAGGAGGTAACGTCTATCGTCATTGTGCAGGTGCTGTTAGCCGGTATGCTGCCGCTTGAGAGGGT
>VFJW01000093.1 GCA_009885845.1 Geobacter sp. | reverse complement strand
GAATGTTTTTCAGGATGTAAAAACACTGGAGACTGCCGGTCTGGTGGAAAAGACAGAGGCGGGGAAATACTGCGTGCCGTGGGATGAGTTTACTGCTACGGTGCGACTGGCTGCGTAAATACTATTTTAAAGGCCGTCCATCTGCGGGCGGCCTCATGCCCGCTTCAGAACCAAACCCTCCACAACCCCCTTCAGAACCTCCCGCAACTGATCAAAGCTGTACGGCTTGCTGATGCACCCTGCTATATTCTCATGAATAAGGGATGTCACTTCGGCATCACCAAAACCACTGGATACAATGATGGGAAGTTCCGGGTTCACTGCTTTCAGTTCACGAATCAGCGTATACCCATCCATAACCGGCATGCCAACATCTGTCAAAACCAGGGTGATGGACTGAGCGCTCTGCTGATACATCTCCAGTGCGACCTGTCCGTTTACCGCCTCGATAACGGAGAATCCAAGTGCCTGTATAAGTGCTTTAGCAACCATCATAAGTTGCGGTTCATCCTCTACCAGCAGCACGGTGCCGCTTCCTTGCCATGGCATCAGCGAAACATGCGGCAGTAAGTCTCCGGCTGGTTCACTGCTCTGAACAGGGAGATACACCTTGAAAGTTGTTCCAAAACCTAGCTGACTGGTGAGTTGTAAAGCACCATTATGTGCCGCGATGATACCGAGTACGGCCGACATACCCAATCCCCGCCCGCTAAATTTGGTTGTATAGAACGGCTCAAAAATCCTCCGCTTGGTCCCTTCATCCATACCGCAGCCATTATCAGTAACTTCCAGGCAGATATAGGAACCGGGCGTAATAACTTTGCCGAGATAATCCTTTTCACTCTGTCCGGCATCAATCGCTGCAATTGTCAGTGACACCGTAATCGTCCCCTGCTCCGTGCCGATAGCTTCCGATGCGTTGATGATCAAATTCATGACGACTTGCCTGATCTGGCTCGCATCCGCTGTAATGGAAGGAATATCTTCTGAGTGATCAAGAGTGATGCTAACATTTTGATTGATGGTCGCTTTCAGCATCTTGACCATCTCTTCAACAAGCGTCTTCACATTGAATTTTGTTGGAACAGGTTGTGCCTTCCCCGCGTAGATCAACATCTGGCGACATAAATCAGCAGCACGTTGCGCCGCAGTATCGATCTCTGGAACAAGCTCTGCCACCATTGCCGGTCGTTGCTGTAACAAGGAACAGTTGCATATTATAACCGTCAGGATGTTATTAAAATCATGTGCAATGCCCCCGGCAAGTATTCCGAGGCTTTCCAGTTTCTGGGTCTGCTGGAATTGCTGTTCGAGCAGAAGTTTTTCTTCGGCTGCCCGAATACTCTCGGTGACATCGCGAACAATATGCACCGCCCCGATAAGCTTCGTTGAATTGTCCTCCAGAATAGGATCAATCGTAACTTCCAGCCACCGGTCGTTTTCTCGAATAGTTGCTGTTTCTGAATGAAGGGATGATTTTGCTTTCAGGAAAGGGCAATCGGGTAGAGGACCTTCAAGGCCATGAAACAGTTTCCAGCAAGGTTGATTAACAATATCGGCAAACTCACGACCCAGCACATGGCTCGTTGCCTTATTGCAGCGCAAGACTCTCTGATCCAGGTCAATCAAAGTGACACTGTCATTTATGGAATCGAATGTTCTCTGCCATTCCTGACTGGCGAGGGAGACCTTTTCCTCCAGTTTAGTCATGGCTTCGATGATTTTACTCCGTTCGATGGCGTAGTGGATCGATTTGACTAGCAAGCGGGAATTGAGATCATTCTTGACCAGAAAATCCTGCGCTCCCCTACTGACCACCTTGAGTGCGATTTCTTCATCACCAAGACCTGTCAGGATTATTACAGCCACTGAATTCAGATATTCAATTAGTTTCTCAAATGTTGCAAACCCATTGCTATCCGGTAGACCCAGATCGAGAAGTATCAGGTCGTAATCGTTACTCTGTAATTGCTCGCAGCAACCAGCCAATGTGGTCACGTTGTCAACGTTATACGTTGCCACAGTTCCAACAAGCATCTTGCGGATCAGCAGCGCATCGCCCGGGTTATCTTCAACCAGAAGAATATTGATCGTAGAGTTCATTCAGGTACCTTCCTGACTGTTACACTGATTATTTTATTCTTCCGGCAAACTGACAATCGTCAGCCAGAAATTTTCTATCTGCTGTACAACGTCCATGAAGCGGTTGACGTCAATCGGCTTGGTAACAAAACAGTTGGCGTGCAAACCATAGCTTTTGAGGATATCCTCTTCAGCAGAGGACACTGTCAGCACAACAACCGGTATCCGCATGAGACTTTCATCACCTTTGATTTCAGCCAGGACTTCCCGTCCATCCTTGCGCGGCAGGTTGAGATCCAGCAGAATCACATCAGGTCTGACGGCATCGGCGTAGTTCCCCTGTCGCCGGAGATACTCCATCGCCTCCACACCATCATGCACATGGTTTACTTTGTTAAGCACCTTGCCTTTGCGCAGAGCCATCATGGCCAGCTTGGCATCTCCGGGGTTGTCTTCCACAAGCAGAATTTCAATCGGTCTTCCAAATTGAGCACTCATTTCTGTATACCTCCATATTTATGTTACTGACTATCGATAGTCGTCCGGCTGAATCTTTTGTGCCGCACTCTTAGAGATGGTGAAATGAAACGCAGTGCCTTTTCCCGGCTCGGACTCAACCCATATTCTGCCGCCATGTCTCTCGACTATCCGTTTGCAGACCGCCAGGCCGATGCCGGTGCCGGGATACTCTGCTCTTGTGTGCAGGCGCTGGAATATCTTGAAGATGCGTTCAAAATACTGGGCCTCGATACCGATACCGTTATCGCTAACGGTAAAATGCCAGAAATCCACTTCATCACAGGCTGACACCTGAATAAGAGGGAGTACGTTACCCCTGAATTTGAGCGAATTGGAGAGTAGATTCTGGAAAAGCTGCGTCATCTGTAACGAATCGGAGATAATCGTCGGAAGGGGGCTTATTCCGATGACCGCGGCAGTTTCCTGAATCTGCAACTGCAGGCTGCTGTGCACCGCACCCAGTATATAATTGAGATCGACTTCTTCAAACGGCTTGCCGCGTGAATCGACCCGCGAATAACTGAGCAGATCCTGAATCAGGGACTGCATGCGATTGGCCCCGTCTACTACATAATGAATGTATTCGTCAGCCTCCCCGTCAAGTTTACCCCGATACTCCTGGGCCAGCAACTGGGAGAAGCTGGATATCATGCGCAGCGGTTCCTGCAGGTCGTGGGAAGCCACATAGGCGAACTGCTCAAGTTCCTGGTTGGAGCGCTTGAGTGACTCAACCGCCGTTGCCAGGTGTTCTGTTCGCTCGATGACCCGCTTCTCAAGCTCAGCATTCATCTGATGCTGGAGTATCTCGGACTTCTGAAGCGATTCCGTCATAGAGTCAAAAGCTCGGGCCAGGTTGCTGAATTCATCCGTCCCTTTCGGGCTGAAGCGATGCTGAAGGTTTCCACTTTCAATCTGTTCGGCGCCTGCCCTGAGAACGCCAATCGAGCGCACGAACCTTCGTGAAAACTTGGCGACTGAAAGTGTCAGCAGAGCAAATGAGAAAAGCAGTCCGCCAAACATCAGCCGATCATAGAAAGCTACATCGTTGGCCGCCTTTTCACTGGTCAATTTAATCAGCCGGTTGGTTGAATTGACCAACGCCAGAGAGTTGATTGAAAGATTCATGGCAAGATCTTCTATCTCTTGATGGGCATACGAATCCAGGCTTTCTGAAACTTCAACGTGGTATTGCTCGTAGATTCTGATGTGGGCCGCATTCAGTTTTTCAAATATCTGCCGGGCCTTCTTCAACTCCTGTTGCATCCCGGAGTGGATGTCCCGGCTCTCAGGTTCACTGAATTGCGGTTTGTCGAGCAGCTTTGCAAGTGATGCCAGCCGCAATTCCATCTGCCTGAGCGGACGGCCATGATGTTTGAGGAGATAATCACCCGAAACCAGATTGATTTCAAAGACCTCCTTGATGAGTTGAGCCATTACCTGGCTGTTGGCTCGATGCTCCCCGGATAAACGGTTCGCTTCGACAGCAATGCCGAACATCAGGGAGAATATGACGCCAATGACAACCAGAAGCGTATACTGCTGATTTTTAATGGTCACGTCATCCCCCCATGTCAGTGAATAATAGTCACTGACTCAGGTCGAGCTGCTTCAAGAGCTGTCATGTACAGATAGTCCAGATAATTGGGCGTCAGAATATCGGTGGCCCCTTGGGATTTCTGGTTCCAGCGGGATTCCTCTTCCAGTGTGAGCATCAGGCTTCGTTCCAGAGAAACGCGGAATTGGTTATCCCCCCACACATCAGCGAAGTATTTTTCAGGCATTTTAAATCGCTTGCTTAGATAAAGCTGCACTTCAGCTGGATTTTCGGCAATCGCCTGTTCAGCCATGATCAACGCCTTCATAAATCTGACCAGAGCCGCCGCTTCTTTTTTGGCAAACCCGTCATGAAGCATCAGCAGCATTTGCCACGTATTATTACCCTGGATCGGCCATTTTACGACGCTGTCGCCCAATTTCTCCTGCATGCGGCGGGAGATCTGATTCGGTATAACAGCCGCATCGATAGTCCCCGCTACAATAGCGTCAGTCATCATCGATTGTGGCACGTTGTGGACCATGGTGATGTCTTTAAGCTGCAGGCGGTTTACATGCAGGTACTTCCTTAAGAAAAATTCCGGGTTACTGCCTTTCGTGACGGCGATTCGCTTCCCTTTGAGGTCTTTAGGTTGCGCAATTCCACGATCTTTACGCGCAACAATGTAAATATTGTTGGTCATGTTAATGCTCGCCATTATCCTCATTTCAGGATGTTTGCTGATATTGGTCACAAAAACAAAATCAGCTGCTGTGGCCAGGTCCACAAGACCTTCGTTGAGTGCGGCCACGGCTGGAACCCCGCTGTCAAACTCGCGCAGCGCGACATCAAGCCCCATCTGTTTAAAATAACCCCGGTAATCGGCAACAAACAGTAATGCGTTACTATCGCTCGGAAATACGCCAACGGTCATCTTAGTCGGCGGCCCCTTGTAGAGTGGCGCTTCAGGCTTGCTGCAACCGTATAGAATACAGGGAACTATGGCCATCAGAAAAAACAGCTGAATGAAGGCGCGTGCTGTACTGATGTTTTTCATGGTTGTCCTCCAGTTGTGAGCTGTTTTTACAAACAAAAAACCGGCGCACGGAAATGACCGCAACGCCGGTTTATATGGGCATCAATCAAAATAGTTGTGTCAACAGCAAATAGACTTGTCCGGTTTTGTAGCAAATGAATTGTCCGCTTTTGGAAGTTGATGAGAAAGCAGCGGAGGGCGTAGCCCGAAGCAGCTTTCTCATTG
>VFJW01000065.1 GCA_009885845.1 Geobacter sp. | reverse complement strand
GAAACAACATACCGGAGTTCAACAGATGTTGATGGAGGAATATCAGCAAGAGTAAAGGTCAGGGTGCTGCCGTCAGACGAGATTACAGGATCAACAACAGTGACGCCGTTACGCTTTGCAGAGCCTTTTGTATAGCGGAAACCGGGAGGAAGTTTATCGGTAATTACCGGAGAAAACACCGTCTTGCCGGGACTGTTGTTCTCGAGGAGAAGGCGATAGCCCAGATGATCACCTATAGAGACCGTACTTTTTTCAGCACTCTTACTCAACCAGAATACTCCATCTTTCTGGTCGAGCGGGATATCGATCTTTACCGCCGGCCCTGCGACAACGGAAAAGACTTCACCACGGAAACCGGGATCAAGCAACACATACGGAGCGCCGGGAAGTGCCTGTATTGCAGTTTTTGTTGCTGTTGACGGAAAAACATGACTTTTTGGAGGCGTTACCTTCAACTTGTAACTCGCTGCATGTACGTACGGGAACCGGTATCCACCGGGGGGAAAGTTGTATGTGACCCCTTCCGTATCTACGGCTGTGCCGCCGGAGAGTAGCGAGTTGGGGAATATATTTGCCGGAAGTCCACTGTCACCATACACCGTCGCGACGCTGCCATCCGGATTCAGCAGCTCCACTGTTGCGCCATCAATCGCTTTGCCTGTCACCGAGTCGAAAACGATCCCGTATGGGTCGACAAGTGCTGTACCTGGTGAACGGTCGTTTGCGTCCACACTATCAACATACAGAGCATTAATGGAGCTTGCGTCTGAAACGGAGAGAGCCCCGTTGTTTATAACGGTAGTATTTGTATGGACCGCCTGAATGTAGCCGATGAAAATACCTGTATCAGGCCCGGTTTCGGTAAGCCGCAGAATTTCGGTGTCCCCGGTTTTGGGGTCTGTCAGTGTAACAATGATCGTTTCTGCGACGGTACTGTTAAGATTCTGATCCAGATCCGTCACCCTTACAAAAACAGGTTCGCCCGTGTGATACAGCCCTGTTGCCAACAGAGGGACCGGCGATGACAAATCAATGGGGGCGCCTGTGCCGACAGCCACAGGGGGATTAACCGCCACAAAAGTGCCGGATGCGTCTCTGTACCAGGTAGTGCCGACATGAGTACTGACTGCACTTGAAGCGTTGGGCGCATATTGCAGAAATTCAACGGTCGATTGTGTGCGGCTTTGTTGCAGAGTTACCGAAACGGTGTTTACCATAGGCGGATGTTCAGCAGTTCGCAACTCGGCCCAGTTGACAAATTTACTGCCGTTACCGGCTGAAATGGCCTGGAATGGCGCGAGGCAGACAAGGAGGAGCGCCATCCAGATCCACTTCAGAGGGTGATTAGCGACGCGAGAGACCGGACGTACCCCGGCAGCAAGGCGAGGCGCACACGCACACACGCCACCCGGATTACGGGTGGTCACACCGGCGAATCCGCCGATGAGCCTGCTGAAGAGATTATGTGTCCGGATTACACGCACGTTGTCATCATTCCTCTATGGGGTTGTTCTACTGAACTGTTACCTGATAGAGCAGAATGATGCTCTTGTTGCCGGCAATTGTGCCGGAGGTGTTGTAAACTGGAGCAGCACCACCGATCCAGGCTGTTATCTTCCCTTTTTTTGCACCGACAGTCGTGTCGAAGCTTGCGTTGTAATCCACCGCATCGTCCCCCACTGTGTCGCTGTAATCTATATTGTTGGTACCTGCCACTGTCAGCGTTGCATCCGCGAAGTAACGGAACGCTTTGGTGCCGTAGGCATTCGATTTCAGTGTTACATAGTCGGCAGGTATCAGGTCGGTCAGCACTACCTGGGTTACCGGAGCTGCCGCACCGTTGGAAGCAAACAACAGATATTCCAGCACTTCACCCGGTTTTGCCTTGACTTCAGTGGTAAATGGCTCTCTGAAATATTCAACGTTGCCGGCGCCGTAATTCATGGTGATTTTATTGGCGCCGGCGCCACTGGCTGTTGTGACATTGCGGACATATTTCAAGAGCGTGGCGCTGACCGGGTAAAATGTGTTGCCATCGACGCCGGGAGATGTTGCAGTGGCTGTGGCGTCATTTGTTGATGTGGCGGTCAGCTTCACATCTCCGGAGCAGTTTGCAGTCAGGACGGCACTGCCGGCCGGATTCACGGCGGCATGCACAGTTGCCTGCTCGCCGATGACCACACCCGCTCCAGGAATCGCCACCGTGGTGACGGTAATAACCGAGTGCCCCGAGGCATTGTCGGTTATTGCCTGAACTATCCTTGCAGCGCCGTTGATGACGATGGTGTCCCCCACAACTATGCCGTTGACACTGGCATCGATGACACCATCCGAAGGCACCCACAAATCGGTCCAGCCTGCGTTGCTGCCGTTGGTTCCGCTGCCGGCGATGGTGACCGTGGCACCAAGGGTTATGTTAGCGATGGCAGAGACGACGACGCCGCCGTTAACCGGATTTGACGTGGCTGTAGTAAACGAGAATGTTTCAGGGCCGTTGGAATTGTTAATCAACAGGAACTGGTCGTCAAGCGAAGTACCGTACGGCCCTGAATAGGAAGTCATCTGCGTAACGGTCGGCGGTGCCGATTTAAGACTTACGATAACGGTTACTTCAGCGGAAGCGTGCTTGGTGCCGCTGCCGTCGTTGTAAGAGAGATCGGCTTTGTTGATGATTTTTGTGTTGGCTGCCGTGTTTGCCAGGGCGTTCTGGCCGGACAGTAGAACTGCGGTCAGGATCGCAAACAGCGTAAAAAAAGTGGTTCGTGTTTTTTTCATAATGGTCCCCTGTTTGACGACGGGGCGTCCGGCTTCACAGCCGAAGGCCCCGCCGCGCTGTTATTTGATATCAACGCGATAGGACCCGTAAGCAGTTTCGCCCGTAGCCAGAGTCCCACCGGTGCCGATGCCGAAAACTATTCCAGCAGGGCTATCAACTCCACCTGTTCCGGGATAGAAGTAAACGATCTTGTTGCCGGAATCGAATTCCCCCGCATCCGGGGTGTTAAGGGTATCAGCAATTGCGCCGAACGTGCCGGTCCGCGGGTCAAGCCGAAGGGTGCCTGCGACATAGGTCGTATAATCGGGTACCGGGTCTGAAATCTTGACTAAGGTGGCTGATGCCGCTCCACCGTTTGCAATTTTGATAACGTATTCAAGCCTATCGCCCGGTATGCCGGTTCTTCCCGACACGCAATATTGAACATTGCCGGCCCCGCCGCCCGTGTTGATTGTGATGGGAGCATCCACTCCACTACCTCCGCACACGTTATTACTTGTTGTGAGTGTATCTGTTATGTTTCGGACATACTTTTTTACTGTAAGCTGCGGCACATTCACTGTGGTAACGGTCGTGAAGGGAGTCCCATTTAGGACAGTTGTGGTGATATCTATATGACTGTTTGCGATTGGTATGGCCGTGAGAGTTAACGGCTTTACCCAGAGGTAGACGGTCTGGATTTCCCTGATCGGATCGCCTATCGCGATGCTGACGTTTGCATCACAGGTTACCATCATCGTTGTAGTTCCGTAACCGACGCTGGCCACAACCGAGTCTACGGTACAGGTGGTAGCGCCGATCAAAACTCTATCGAGTGCAGCTATTCCGTTGATGTTACCAGCAGTTAAAACAGCATCCTTGAGGACCGTGACTTGACCGGAAACAGTCGCCGTTAGAGAAACTGCCGCCGCTGCGGTCGTGGCACCCAGATCTACCGATCCGATTACGCTCCCGCCGCCGTTTGAAGCGGTTCTTAATTCCATATCAGCGGTGGCTACCCCTGTAAGTGTGGGCGTACCGTTTGACAGGGTGTAATTATCAGGACCGTTTGCGTTGGTTGCGATTGTGAACGAGTAGTTGACGCCGGTATTTACATCGGTTGTTGCCGCCAATGAGGAAGGGGCTGTCACTGTCGGGTTGGCCGCTTTCAAGGCAACCGTAATATCGACCGTGGCTGATATGGGGTCCATGGAGTTGCCAACGGCATCCTTGTAACTGACGGTGACCGTGTTTCTGAGAGTGGCGTTTGCGGCGGTGTTGGCCGCTTCCGAGCTGGCGGGGGCCAGCATACCCATTCCGAAGAGTGCTGCGACGGCTATCCCCGCAAACAATTTCCGGGGAGGTAAAACTGTGAACAAATTCCTGAGTTTCATAATTCTCTCCTTGTAGTTTATGATTCGTTGGTAGTGACATCTTTTGTTGATGGAAATGCCGGAAGATGCATCATCCGGAGTCGAAGGATCGCGATACTGGCCCTGCCCTGTTTCTGTAAGTTTTCATTTCATCTCCTTTGCTGATTGATATAGTTGCTGCTTATTTAATCTTGACCTTAAAACTCACATTACCGCTTGCTCCGGCCTTAACAGTGTTGATCACCCACTGAATATGAGTGTACTCTTCAGGCGTGGCGGTTCTCTTTTCAGCACCTCCTCCGGGGCCTTTCACTTCATACGTCAAAAGAGCCGGCTTCTTGAACGACTTCCCTCCATCGATAGAGAAAGTAAGATCGTTTTCATTGGACGCAGTGCCTGGCACATATATCGTGCCGTCCGGAATCGGGTCACTGATAACCGCATTTGTGGCGTCCTCATTGCCGCTGTTCTTGTAGCTGAGAGTGTACTGGACAGTGTCTCCGGAATTAACCTTCTTTACCGGAACCATCTTTGGAGTCTTCTGCCCGTTCTTAACTACAATTGTCTCTTTTTCAGCTTTGATCTTGATCTCAACATTCGGCTTTGCCAGAGCAACATTTGAAAACAGAAAAAAACTGAACACGACCACACTGCACAAAATACCTTTTTTCATGATTCCCTCCCTTTGGTTAGTTTGCTTCCTGCCATTGTCATAAATCTAGTCTCCTTTTTCATCGTTGAACCCCCTTTTTCATTGCCGTAAAATGGTGAGATGCTTTTGCCATAAGTGAACCTCCTCAGATTCGTTTTATTTTCTTTTTTAACCACTTAATCGCGTGAAATAGCATGCAGACTGACAATAAACGTCAGCCCCCTCACGTCAATAACTGACGCGCTCATAAAAAGTAAAATCATATAATGATATTTTTTAGTATGTTACAAGCCAAAGTAGACCATTTTTGTCCTTTATTAGATTAGTGGAATAGAATATTATGCAATTTTCATTCCTTTGCAACGAAAGTCGCCGGAACAGTCAAATGACCAATATTATTTCATATTTTACTGATCATGCCGCCCTTTCTGATTAACCCTGAAAACGGCTGCTGGACACGGATCAACACGGATATAACACAGATAAATCAAGAGCATAAACCAGTCTAACACTTCCGCCTTATTGGTTAACGCTTCTGGCTGGTTACATCCGTGAAAATCAGTACAAATCAGATGTTATCCGTGTGCTAGTTGCTTTTTCCTGGTTCATTTCCCATGACAAAAACAGTCCACCAGGTGGTCGTTGACCATGCCGGTCGCCTGCATGAAAGCATAAATGATTGTTGAACCAACAAAACGGAAACCAAGCCGCTTCAACTCTTTGCTCATGACATCAGAAAGTGCCGTGCGTGCAGGCAGTTGCCCCATGGCATCCCATCTGTTGGTAATCGGCACCCCGCCGACAAAATGCCAGAGATAGCTGTCAAGGCTTCCGTGTCGGGCCTGCACATCAAGCACGGCGCGGGCGTTGGAGATGGTCGAAGCGACTTTAAGGCGGTTGCGCACAATGCCGGGGTCAGCCAGAAGTCTCACGACATCGGCATCGGTATACGCCGCGACCTTTTCCGGGTCGAAACCGTCAAAGGCCCTGCGGTACCCTTCCCTCTTCCGCAGGATCGTAATCCAGGACAGGCCGGCCTGCGCCCCCTCCAGTGTCAGCATCTCAAACAGCCGCCGGTCATCGTGCAGCGGGATTCCCCATTCATAGTCGTGGTACTCCCGGTACAGCGGATCGATTCCGCACCACGGGCAGCGAAAAACAGTTTCAGACATCGGTCCCCCCTATTTGCCAAACAAAGGTTTATTATTCATAAACTATTGATTTTTATAGACTGTTTATACCTATTCCACAGTCCGATAACAAGAACCAATTACTGCCGTTGCGGTATACATCATTTCACCTTATTTTTTGACTTACAGCCGCCTCCCGTGCTATAAATATCCACTTTTTAGCTGATTGCAGGCATACAGGAATCTATTTCAGTTCAAAGGCACTGAACTCTACTCCGGCATCCAGATGATCAACGTCACGTCCGGGCAGTAAAAATACAACTCCACAAGGGGGAAAAGGATATGTTTAAAGGAAGTATTGTCGCGATAGTGACCCCGTTCAATAACGGCGCGGTTGACGAGCAGAAACTGCGTGAACTGGTCGATTTCCAGATCGAAAACGGGACCGATGCCATCGTCGCCTGCGGCACCACCGGTGAGTCCTCCACCCTCGATAATGTAGAACATCTGGATGTGATCCGGATCGTGTTCGAGCAGGCCAAAGGGCGCGTTCCGGTTATCGCCGGTACCGGTTCCAACTCCACCGCCGAGGCGATCCATCTGACCCGCGAGGCGAAAGAGGTCGGTGTGGCCGGGGTGCTGCTGGTAACCCCCTACTACAACAAGCCGACCCAGGAAGGGCTTTACCGTCACTACACCGCCATCGCCGATGCCGTCGAGATACCGCAGATTCTGTACAACGTACCGGGGCGCACCGGTGTCAACCTGCTCCCCGAAACCGTGGCGCGCCTGGCTCCGCACCGGAATATCGTCGCCATCAAGGAGGCCACCGGCTCCCTGCAGCAAGCCTCCGAAGTGATCGCCCTCTGCGGTGGCCAGATCG
Organism: Geobacter sp.; assembly: GCA_009885845.1. Lineage (GTDB taxonomy): Bacteria > Desulfobacterota > Desulfuromonadia > Geobacterales > Pseudopelobacteraceae > JACRCG01. The sequence continues at coordinate 2,712 of VFJW01000065.1, read as the reverse complement.
ACGTCTTTTCCGGCGACGACTTCATCACCTTCCCGATGATGGCCTGCGGCGCCGTGGGTGTTATCTCCGTACTGGCCAACATCATGCCGAAAACGGTCGGCGACCTGACTGACGCCTTCTTTGCCGGCGACATGGCCAAGGCCCGTCAGCTCCATCTGGATACGCTCAAGATTGGCAACGCCATGTTTATCGAGTCGAACCCGATCCCGGTCAAAACGGCATTAGGGCTGATGGGCAAATGCTCTGACGAGGTACGGCTGCCGCTCTGCGAGATGGGCGCCGGGAATAAGGCGAAGTTGGCAGCGATTCTCAAAGAATACAAACTTATCTAATAACACAGAGCAACGGAGCAACAGAGAAAAGCAGTAACCAAAAGTCGTTAAGTGTTTCAGGTTCAGACCTGTCAGAGCGTTCTTTGATGGTTGCCTTTCCCTCCGTTGCTCCGTTGCTCTGTGTTTCAAGGGGTTTTATCATGATTAAAATAGCCGTCTGCGGCGCTGCCGGACGTATGGGTCAGCGCATCATAAATTCCGTGATCGAGGCCGAGGGTGTACAACTCTCCGGTGCTCTGGAACGTCCCGGTCATCCGCAGGCCGGGCAGGATGTCGGGCTGGTAGCCGGCTGCGGTGCGTTGGGCGTAAACATATCCGACGACCTGAACGCCGTGGTGGCCGGCTGTGACGTGCTGATCGACTTCACCTCCCCCAAGGTATCGCTGAAGAACCTGGAAGTCTGTGCGCTCAAGAAAAAATCCATCGTCATCGGCTCCACCGGCTTCACCCCCGAAGAGCGTGCCCTGGCAGTCGAGCTGTCACGGGAGATTCCAGCGGTGCTGGCACCCAATATGTCGGTTGGCGTCAACGTCTGCCTCAAGGTTTTGAGAGATGTCGCCAAAACATTGGGCGACGACTTCGATGTGGAAATAGTTGAACTGCACCACAACAAGAAAAAAGACTCACCGTCAGGAACCGCCGTGCGCATGGGAGAAGTCGTGGCCGAGGCGCTGGGACGGGACTACAACAAGGTCGCCAACTATCACCGCGAAGGAATCTGCGGTGAGCGCACCAAAGAAGAGATCGGCATGCAGACCGTCCGCGGCGGCGATATCATCGGCGAACACACGGTCTATTTCATCGGCCAGGGTGAGCGGATCGAGATTTCGCACCGCGCCATGACGAGAGACATGTTCTCCCGCGGCTCGGTACGCGCCGCCAAGTGGGTGGTAGGCAAGGTGCCGGGGCTGTACGACATGCAGGATGTGTTGGGTTTGAAATAGGCCGGAGAGGAGGCGAAGGTCATGGCAATTACCTATCGTGAAAAGCTGATTGCGGATATAAATGATATTCCAGACTCTAAACTGCCGCAATTTTACAAGGTTGTCCACACACTCAAAGAGCAGTTTTTGCCTTTAGCTCATAAAAAGGCCATCGTTTTACGTAAGCTTGGGAGTGCAAAAGGACAGGTCTGGATTGCTGATGACTTTAACGATCCATTACCGGATGAGATTGTTGATGAGTTTTACAAATGAAATGTCTGCTTGATACGCATACATTCATTTGGCTGATTACCGAAGATCCCAAACTTTCCACGACGGCTCGTAGCTGTATTCTTGATGGTCGCACCTCCCTATATCTGAGCAGTGCAAGCATTTGGGAGATAGTCATAAAATGCAACATTGGAAAACTGAGGCTGCCCGGGCATCCACAGACATTTATTACCAAACAGTTGGCTGCCAATTTTATCGAAGAACTGCCGATAACATTCAAGCATGCCTTCCATCTGCAACAATTGCCCGACCGCCACAAAGATCCGTTTGACCGAATGCTGGTGGCGCAGGCTATCTTCGAAAAACTTTCCATCATTACAATCGATCCAATAATTGCTCAATATCCAGTAAAAACGATCTGGTAATATTTTCTACAATGGAGGCTTAGAAGTAATGGCAAAGATCAACGATAATTACCTCAAACTTAAAGCAGGTTATCTCTTTCCCGAAATCGGCCGCCGCGTGCGCGAATTTTCCGCCGCCAACCCCAATGCCAAAGTCATCCGCCTGGGGATCGGCGACGTGACCCGTCCGCTGGCACCGGCCGTATTGAAGGCCTTCCACGACGCCGTGGACGATCTGGGCACCACTGACCACTTCGCCGGTTACGGCCCGGAGCAGGGGTATGACTGGCTGATCAACGCCATCATCGAGAAATCCTACAAGCCGCTCGGCGTTTCCCTCCGAACCTCCGAGATGTTCATCTCCGACGGTTCCAAGTGCGATTGCGCCAACATCCTGGACATCTTCGCCCTCGACAACGTCGTCGCCATCGGCGACCCGGTCTACCCGGTCTACAACGACACCAACGTCATGATCGGCCGCACCGGCGAAGCCGATGAAAAAGGGTACTACCAGAACATCGTCTACATGCCCTGCAACGAGGCCAACGGCTTCATTCCGGCTCTGCCGACGCAGAAAGTGGACATCATCTATCTCTGCTTCCCCAACAACCCGACCGGCACCGTGGCCAGCAAGGTCGAGCTGAAGAAGTGGGTCGATTATGCCAACTCCAACGACTGCGTGATCTTCTTCGACGCCGCCTACGAGGCGTTCATCACGGATCCGGATATCCCGCACTCCATCTACGAGATCGAAGGGGCCAAGAAGTGCGCCATCGAGTTCCGCTCCTTCTCCAAGACCGCCGGCTTCACGGGCGTGCGCTG
>VFJW01000068.1 GCA_009885845.1 Geobacter sp. | reverse complement strand
TGAAAGAACAGAACTAAACCAGCTACTTACATTTTACGATTACAAAAACAGCACAGCCGTTAAACCTAAACAGCTGAATTTATTCTGAAATTATTCCGGCCACTAGTGAATGATAATAATAAATGGAAGGTTGCAGTTGACATAGTACGCGTGCGGATGGAATATGACGATATGAATCAATCACTACTCTTTCTTTTTCTTGTATTAATTCTGGTAATGGCAAACGGTTTTTTCGTTGCCGCCGAATTTTCGCTCGTTTCGGTTCGCAGATCACGGATTGTCTCTCTTGCGGAAAATGGTGATGTTCGGGCTGTAATCCTGTTGGGGTTGCTGGACAACCTTAATTCCTACATATCTGCAACTCAACTCGGCATTACCATGGCATCCCTGGCTCTCGGATGGATTGGTGAACCAGCACTCTCCCGCCTGCTGGAAGCACCGCTCCATGGCCTGGTTTCTGACGCAATCCGACACACCATTGCCTTTACCGGAGCTTTCACCATAATTACTTTCCTGCATATTGTGCTGGGGGAACTCGCACCCAAAACACTGGCCCTGGATCGGGCAGAACGTGTTGCTCTTTTTGTCGCCTGGCCATTGCGGGCTTTTTATACTCTGTTCAGTTGGCCGATACGCATGCTTGATTTTGCCGGCAGGGGCACGATCCGCTTGCTGGGATTACAGACTTCACCAGACCATGCCAGTGTATATACGGTTGACGAATTACGGCAGATCATTACACTTTCTCACATTAGCGGATTGCTGGAAGCTGATGAGCAGCAGTTGCTCCACCGGATTTTTGAATTTTCCGACTCGGAAGTCCGGGATGTTATGATCCCTCGAAATTCTGTAGCTGCCCTTTCCGTTGCCGCTACCCTTGAAGAAACAGTTTCGGCGTTTAATTCACGCGGATTTTCACGCATTCCTGTCTATCATGATCATATTGAAAATATTGTCGGCATTATTGTCAGAAGAGATCTTGAACCTTTCCTCTCCCAACCAGACAGAACCGATTTCAAACTTGTCAATCTGATTCACGACCCTCGCTTTATTCCGGCTAATGCCCGCTTAAGTGCCGCATTGAAACAGATGCAGTCCGCACGAACCCATATGATTTTTGTTGTCGATGAATACGGAGGATTTGAAGGAATTATTACACTGGAAGACCTGATTGAGGAAATTGTGGGTGAAATTGATGATGAATTTGATGACGTTTCCCCCGCCCAGTGTGTTGCGGATGAAAATGGTTTTCTGCTCGATGGCATGCTGACGGTTCGCGAGGTGAATCTCCGGCTCAATCTGTCTCTGCCGGAAGATGCTCCGTATTCTACTATTGCCGGATTCCTGCTTGCACAGACCGGACGAATCCTGCAACAGGGCGAGAGCATCCTGTTTGAGAACACTCGTTTCACGGTTGAAAGTGTTGACAGGAAAAGAATCCGTCGCGTCAGAGTCATTACAGAGGAACAGGCGCTGTGAATATCTCTTCCCGATTTATCAAACTTTCAGGTGTTCTGCTGACAACGGTCGCAACACTGGTGATCGCAACAGCTTTTTTTCTTCCCTATCTATTGGACGTAAATGCCTACCGGACCGAGATCATAACGGCTCTTCAGCAGAGCCTCAACCGACCTGTCAGTTTCAGCTCCGGATCATTTGCCTGGCATTTCGGTCCTTCATTCGAATTCAAAACATGTACCGTCAAAGAGCGGGACGGAAGCGCTGATTTTATTTCGGCCCGGCAAATAACTGTACAACTGGCTCTGATCCCCTTGCTAGGAAAAAAAGTTGAACTGAAGAATCTGGCTTTAGACGATGCTACCATTTCACTGCTTCGCCGCTCAGACGGTACATATAATATCGACGACCTTCTGAAACCGGGCGAAGATACCGTACGCATTAATTTTAAAAAAATCCGCATCAGCAAAAGCACTATCCTCTGGAATGACCTGGCTGGTCGAAAAGTGCCGTTCAGCGCCGCTCTACGCAATATTTCTCTCACAGCAACCCATCTCGGCAGCGGCCAGCACGGGAAGATCAAATTGACGGCCGACATTCCTGCTGAACGTGGTGATCCAACTCACATTTCACTTTCTGGTAGCCTGCAACTCCCCCCGGAAGGAAAATCATTACTGGAAACTTCGCTTGATTGTGATCTGTCGGTCAAAAAAGCCGATATCGGCAGATTCTGGACCTATTTTGGGCGGTATATCCCGTTTGCCAACACGGGCGGCCGTTTGGATTTTGCCACCAGCTTTAAAGGCACACCACAGGATTTTTCAGCCAAAGGTAAAGTCCTTATTAATGATGCTACTGTCAACTGGCCGACCGTTTTTCATGCTGTCCTTTCTCCAAAAACGCTTCAACTTGAGTATAGTGCGACGTTATCAAAACAGAGTATCACTCTTTCTTCCATAGATCTCAGTATGGAAGGGTTCAGGGTCAAAGGGAGTTTCCAGTTACAGGATTATCTGACAAAGGATCCGCGCATTATCGCCAAGGCCAGTACCCCGTCAACATTCCGTTATGAGGATGTGAGAAATTATGTGCCGTACGCAATCTTCGATAAAGACACCGCCGACTATATTGAAAACAAGATTAAAACCGGGATATTCAAGCTTGATTCCGGAGTTCTGGACGGGAGAATAAGTCAAATCACTCATATGGAGATCGGGCAGAACAGCAATACCCTCTTGATTCGAGGCCCTGTCGAGAAGGCGGTCCTCAGTTATGGACCTAAAGCTCCAACATTCAATAACTTGAAGGGTGTTATTGAATTAAAAGGTAAAAACTTTAACCTGATTGGTGTGACAGGAAACTTCGGCACATCTCCCTTTTCAATGGACGGTTCTATTACCGAATATAATACCGACAAGCCGTCAAATTATCCTATGAAAATGACTATTGCTCCACATACTCCTGAAATGGCCTGGCTGGCCGGTGTTGCCGGCATTCCCATGCTTGAATACAAAAACAGCTCCTCGTTACGGCTCACTGGCGACGGACAGATTTCAGCGTATAAACTGCAAGGTGACTGGGACCTGAAACAGTCGGCCTACTCATTACCCGGTTACGTCAATAAACCGGTATCAATGCAAAATACTCTCAATTTCACTTCGGTTATCGGTAAAGAGTCCACAAAAATCACCTCCGTGAATTATAATCTCAATCCATTGACCATTTCCGGTAGCGGACTAATTGGGTATGGTTCAAAATCGTATCTTGGTTTTGATCTTCAATCCAACAGTTTCGTAATGAGTGAAGCACTGCCGATTCTCCCCATGTGGCAGAACTACAAAATTCACGGGACGGTACGGGCGAACATTAGAGGCGGGGGTGATCCGGTCGATTTGAGTGCCATGGATTACAACGGCACCGTACATCTCACCCGGTTAAGTTTCCTGCCGGATGACCAGTTGAAACAGATCAGCGGCGTCAGCGGTCTGCTTACATTCAAGGGAAACAGTCTGGAATCATCCAGCATTGCTTCCCGTTACGGCAGTTCTGTCGTTACCTTAAAAGCGGCCATCAAGAGTCTTAAAAACCCGGAAGGAGACATTACTATTTCTTCTCCACATCTCTATCTGCGTGATCTTCCGCTTGCCGAAAGTCGTCCGGATGCCGGTATCAAGCGTTTCAATGCAAATATTACGCTGCGCAAAAACTCAATAAAACTCAACAGTGTCTCAGGCCTGGTCAATTCATCCAATTTCAACCTGAATGGTGTCTACGCAACCGGCCTGAATCCCAGGGCCGCTTTAACGGTGACATCATCCAAGTTTGACTTAGATGACTTGCGCATGTTTTCGTCACCGACTCCCCAGAAACAGACAGGCGCGAAAAACAAGGGTTTGGACGTAAAAATGGCCTTGAATGTAGACGCGGGAAATTTCGGAAAACTGGAGTTTAATAAACTGACTGCTGCGGTTCAAAAAGAAAATGGCACAGTGTATCTGCAAAATTTAAGTGCCGGTGTGTATGGCGGGATACTGACAGCCAAAGGCAGAATTGCCCCGGGAGGAGATCAGGGCGACCGATATGATCTCAATATCGATATTGCACGATCTGATGCAGAAAAACTTTTTTCGGCACTCGATATCTCCCGTGAAGCTACCGGCTCTTTATCTCTTCAAGGAGATCTGACGGCCCGCGGAAATACTCTACTTGACATCAAAAAGAGCGCTCTGGGCAATATTCGCCTCACTATGGTTAACGGAAAGTTGCGAAAATTCAGCTCCCTTTCAAAAGTTTTTTCGATTTTAAACGTTTCCCAACTACTCAGGTTCAAGTTGCCTGACATGGCTTCCGACGGCATGCCCTACAGCAGCATCAAAGGGAGCTTTTCGGTTAAAGACGGTATTGTGGCTACTCAGGATCTCTTTATAACCAGTAATGCCATCAACGTATCTATCATTGGAAATGCTGATATTGTGAAAGAAGAGTTGGATCTTACCGTCGGAGCTCAGCCGCTTCAAACGGTCGACAAGATTGTCAACCGTATTCCAATTGTTGGCTGGCTGTTAACCGGGAAGGAGAAAAATCTATTGACCGCTTATTTCGAGGCGAAAGGGAAATGGTCCGACCCTCAGGTCAGCGCTATTCCGGTAAAATCAATGGGTAAGGGGATACTGGATATTTTTGTCAGGACGTTTCAATTGCCGGTAAAGCTGTTCACAGACACCGGAGAGGTGATTCTGGGTCAATAGATGTGGTACTTACATACAGACTGGAGTTTTTTTGTACGGCAGCAAGAGATATTCCAAAAATATGCCAGCTGCCAATGCGGGACTTTAAAGCAACTGCGCAATAAAAACTGACGTTAAAATTTGAGCTTAAGTCCGAATAGAGCAGTCACATCAACTTCGGACGATGAGATTCCGAATTTAGCACCCGCATACATTTCAAAACTCTTCGTATATTCATACGTACCCCCAGCAGTCACAAAAGCAAGAGTAGTGTTACATGTATTGTCAGAATTAGTCGTTATTCCCCATTCTGCCTGGAGCTTTAATCTCTCAGAAACTTCTGCTTCTCCAGCCAAGGACAAGCTGAATATATCCGAACGCGAAAATACAACTTTTCCTCCATCCCTGTAGTTATGCCTTTCGTATCCAGCATTGGCGTGAACTGCATACGTGCCTTCCGAAAGTTCCTTTGTGACGATAAGTGATGCACTAAAACCTGTTTTCCCATCCGAGAGCCCTTGACTCTCTTTTCCGGTTGGCAGGATAAGGCCGGGCTTTACTGCTATGCTGTACCCTTCATGTTCAAAAAACTGGTACTTCAGGGTTATAGCCAAGTCATTCAAGCCTTCAGCCTTATTTGTAAGCACGTTGTTTTCTGTTTCCCGACAACTAAAGGTGTAAGGAAGAGTGACAGATATATCCATGCCCTTGACTACCCCTGCAGTCACGGTAACGTCGCCATCTGAGGAATCGTTCCTTGCTTGTACTCCACTGCTGTTCACACTTTTGTCGTAACTGTACGAACCGTTAAGTTCAATTTCTACTTTTTCAGGCTCAACAGTCCCTGCACCATCGGTTGCCAGTAAACCTGCCTGAGCCGTTGTAGACAAAAATATTCCTGATAATAAAATCAGTGCAAAAAAATTCAACCTCATCCCCCTTCCCTCCCTAATGAAGCACAGGACACTCTTCGTCGCCTTGTATTCGGTTCAATTAAAGACCTTCTGGACCGCAGTAGATGGGAAGTTAATTAGTTGCGACAAAAATCAGTTGTCATACATGAGCTTCCGTTCGAAATCCATGGAGTGTGTCAGTCGTTTTGCGTCATCGATGGAAATGAGACCCTGTCGGGAGAGTTGCAACAGATGCTGATCCAGGGTTTGCATCTGGTACTGTGACGCTCCGTTTTCCATATGTTTTTCTATCTCATCAAGGCGACCGTCACGGATACAGGCCTCTATGGTTGTCGTAGCACGCATGATTTCAACAACCGGAAGTATGTTCTGTCCTGTCTTGTCCTTCACCAGGCGAAGCGAAATGGTTGCCACGAGGATATCCGCCAACCGGTGACGGACAATCTCCTGGGCATCCGGCGGGAAATGCCCGATGATGCGGTTAATCGTGGAAACAGCGCCCTGGGTATGCAGGGTGGAAAGCACGAGGTGCCCGGTTTCTGCCGCTTTGAGACAGGCTTCAATCGTCTCGCTGTCGCGCATTTCTCCCACCATGATCACATCAGGGTCCATGCGAAGGACGGCTTTCAGTGCCGCACTGAAACTCGCGGTGTCGATGCCGATCTCTCTCTGGATAACGCAGCTTTTCATTGAGGTAAAGATGAACTCGATGGGGTCTTCGATGGTAATGATGTTGAAGTTCTCATTTTCATTAATAAACTGAAGCATGGTGGCCAGAGTGGTTGATTTACCAGCCCCGGTAGGGCCGGTAACAAGAATAAGACCGTTGGGAGCCCGGGTTATTTCTCCAAGCACGGGAGGCAGGCCCAGCATTTCAAAAGATTGGATAATCGGCGGGATGGCGCGCATGACAATTCCCAACAGCCCCCGCTGACGAAAGATACTGGTGCGAAAACGTCCTCCGCTTGGAATTGAATATGATGCGTCCATCTCCTTGAGATCTGACGTCAACTGAAATCCGTTCTGCTCAAGAATTTTAGATGCAATGAATTCAGTATCCTTACCGGTCAGATTCGGCATCTTGGAGCGGATCAACTGGCCGCACCCTCGTAGAAAGGGCGGATTGTCAACTTCGAAATGGAGATCCGAAACCTTTTTCTGAAATGCGATCTGCAGGATCTGATTCAGGATATCAGAATTCATTATTTCCTCTCAAAATTACCGGTTCTGCTTCTGGCATTGTCCTGTATCTGTTCAAAGATTTCGGCCCAAAGAGTATGTGTATTCTTAAACGCCTGCAACAACTCCGGATCATAAAATTCCGGACTGGTCTGCTCGTCACCTTCCGTAATAATTACCACGGCCTGGTCATGATCAAGGGCAGCCTTGTAAGTCCGGCAGCTGCGTAACGCATCATAATGATCGGCAAGCATGACGATCCTGCCGGCCAAAGGGATATCAGTGCCGCTCAGGCCGTTCGGATAGCCCGTACCATTCCATCGCTCGTGATGGGTGAGAGCAATGGAAGCCGCCATTTGCACCAGAGAGTTGGATGAACCTCTCAATATTCGCTCACCGATTACAGTATGAGCTTTGATGATTTCAAACTCCTCGTCTGTCAAAGGAGCCGGTTTGAAAAGGATCGAATCAGGAATCCCGATTTTTCCGATATCGTGCATTGCAGCTGCTACAGTGATGTTCTCAATGAAGTCTTCCGGTAAGCCGAGGGTTTTGGCAAGTTGAGCAGCATAAAGACCTATCCGGGATATGTGCCTGCCGGTTTCTTCATCCCGATATTCGGCTGCCGTGGTAAGTCGCTCAATGATTTCCACGATCAGGCTTTTTTGTACCTGTGAGGCATTTTCAAGTTCAAAAGTTCTGCTTACGACCGCCTGCTCAAGTGCATCACGGTACTCTTTTTGAAACTGGACTTCCCGCCTGTTCTTGATTCCTTTATCGATAGCTTCAAGAAGCGTGGAGGACTCAAACGGTTTAAGGAAAAACTCGAGAACATTCAGGCTGATGGCCTTACGGGCCATCCCCTGCTTTTCATATCCGGTCATGAGAATTGCCGGTGTTTCACTGTCACTTAAACGGATCTGCTCCAAAAAATCTATTCCATTCATACCGGGCATATGAACATCGGCAACCACGACGTCGGGCTTGATTTCATAGAACCCGGCCAAGGCACTCGCAGCATCTTCATACGTATGTACCTGATATCCACGCACACGTAATATTTCGGCAAGACTCAGTAATACCGTCAGATCATCATCCAGCAAAAGGATTTTGTATTTTCCCTGTTCAGTCATAAGCAACTCAGTGCAGATACAAAAGATGTACTTTAATGCAGGAATACAGCCGGAATACCTTCACGATCAGATCATTTCCAGCATGAGGTCGGCAATACGGTACAAAGGCGCAGAGCGATCAACCTTGACCGACTCCATGACTGCCTTCGGCATGCCAAATACAATAGCCGTCTCCTCAGATTCAACGACAACCCTTCCACCGACTCTTTTAATATCCTGGGCCCCGCTCGCGCCATCCCTCCCCATGCCGGTGAGGACAAAGGCAAGACTTTTTTTACCTATTGCGGCGGCTACTGAGGTGAGAAGAACATCAACAGAAGGCTTGTGCAGCACATCGGTCGGGTAGCTGTCAAGGCAGGCAAACAGTTTGCCGGAGCGCTGAGAAACTTTTAAATGCTTGCCGGCCGGGGCTATATAGACCGTTCCGGCCTCCAGCCTGTCGCCGTCCTGTGCTTCCTTGACGCGCAGGAGGCATAATCGGTCCAGTCTTTCAGCCAGTGGGCCGGTAAAACCCACTGACATGTGCTGAACCACCAGAATAGGACACGGATAATTAGCGGGAATTTTTGTAAGAATCGCCTGCAATGCAGGCGGTCCGCCCGTTGAGGTGCCGATCATCACGATTTCAGTATCTGTTGACCTGGCGGTTAACGGCACAGCCTTGGCAACATATCCTGCTGTTTCGACGGTTTTCAGCTTCTTCAAATCGATACGGGCGGCAATTTTTATCTTAACGGTCAGTTCTCTGACGAGGGCGGAAATATCCATTGACCCGCCAGCGGAACTTTTGTCGATAAAATCGACCGCTCCGAGATCCAGCGCCTTCAACGTCTTGTCCCCGCCCTTGCCGGTGAGGGAACTGAGCATGATAACCGGAACAGGACATTCTTTCATGATCCTTTCCAGTGCCTGGAGTCCATCGAGCACCGGCATCTGGACATCAAGCGTAACAACATCAGGGCGGAGCTTTTTAACCAGATCAATTGCCATTTCACCATCCGAGGCTACATCTATGACCTGAATCTCTGTACTCTCTTCGAACATCCTGATGATCGCCCGACGAACAAATGCGGAATCATCCACGACAAGCACCCGGATCCTGCTGCCAGTTGATGTGGTCTGCCCGCTATCAATCCCGTTTTTTGTAGATAATGGCACCGGGGAACCTCACTGGAATATAATTACTTGTAATCCGGGAAAGTGATTCTGAATGTCCCAGAAAAAGGTGCCCATCAGGAAGCAGCACATTAGCAAACCCATGTACACCGCGCTGTATTGAATCGTCATCAAAGTAGATCAGGACGTTACGGCAGAAGACGATATCAACTGACTGACCTTCAATAATCTGTTCCACCTCGAGAATATTTCCCTCGGTAAAGTTAGTTATTCTGGTGAGGATATCTTTTACCTTCAATCCTTCGTTACATTTATTAAAATAGCGGTCGATATAATGGGTCGGCGTCGCCTGAAATGCCCTTCCGGTGTAAACTCCGTTTTTAGCCCTGTCAATAATCTGTGGATCAATATCAATTCCTCGTATTTCAACATCCCAATCCCAGAGAAAGCAGCCAGATTCTATGACAAGCATAGCCAGGGTATAGACCTCCTCCCCACTGGAACAACCGGCAGAAACGATACGGAGTTTCCTCTCCCCACATTTCAGTTTTTTCTCCTTCAGGGCGGGAAGCACGACCTCGGACAGAACGCGCAACTGCGGTTCCTCCCTGAAAAAATAGGTTTCATTGTTGGTAACAAGAGAAAGAAGCAGCTTATGCTCGTCTTTACGTCGCGGCGCAAATTTGAGGTAGGCATAATAATCGGCTAACGTTGCAAGGCCCAACCCTTCAAGTCGGGGAAGAAGCTTCTTTGTAAGAAGCCCTTCATTGTTTCTATCCAGCACCAGCCCGAATGCCCCAGTAATATACTCCTTGAGCAGCCTCAATTCATCCGGTCGGATGAGAGGTGTGACGGGGCTGCTCATTATCAGTAATTCTCCAGCATGAACGTATTCAAGGCCAGATCAGCCCTGTTTTTAACCTCTTCGGTGCCATCATAATTCCGGATGTGAATCAGCTTTTTCAGTAGAACGCTATCAAAGCAGAACGCCAGCGAGTCTATTGTTGCCAGTCTGATATTCGGGTTCGGGTCTTCAAGTAGCTCCATCAGCGGTACGACACTGCTGCTGTCACCGATCTTGCCAATCAGGTCGATAATCTTCTCCCTGATTTCGATTGAAGCATCCTTTTTCATAAACCGATGAAGATATGGTAAAGCCGAGCGGCCGAAATTCAGGATTGCTTCGCAGGCAAACTCGTTCATCTCCTTGTCGGCCAATTGTTTCACAATTTCAGCAATTGTTTTCACATCACGCAGATTACCCAGAATGGTTATTGCGTGTTTTCTCACCAGATAATCACTGTCCTGTAACGCATCCAGAATTATTTGCGTCTCGCGGGGACCGGCGATTTTCACCAGAGCCGTGAGGGCGGTAATGCGGACACTCCAATGAGAATCGTGAGCAACATTTTCAATCCCCTGAAGCGAGTCTTGATCGCAGAAACTCCCGAGAACTTCAACGGCCAACCTCCGTATGTCGAGATCCTGATGATTCAAAAAGTTATTGAGTATCAGCTCCGAGACCGGTTTGTAAGATATTTTCCCTAATGTTTCCAGAATTGAGTAGACAAGATTGCTGGAGAGCTGTTTATTCTGGAGTTCCTCCATGAGTGCAACCCCGGCCTCCTCGTATCCTATGATGCCAATGGCCTTGATTACCGCATAATCGAGGGTTTCACCACACTTCCCCAATAGATTCAGGACATCTTCCATGCAGACGGAATTTTTGTCGAATCCGGCAAGTGCCATTACGGCGGCTTCCTTGACGCCTGGGTCCGGATCAGTCAATGCCTGATTAATCATCGGCAATGCATCGACAAGCTTCCGAGAACCGGCTGCCTTGACGGCTTCTTTTCGAACCTGCGTATCCTTATCAGCAATAAGAGTTTTAATGAGACTTGCATCCCCGCACTTCACCAGTTGACCGAGAAGAAGGGCGGCCCTCCTCCTCTTTTCAGCATCTGCTGACCCGGTCATGGAGTTCAATACATCACGGAGAATTTCGAAATGATATCCCGCAAGAACCTCAGCTGCTTTGAGACAGAGTTCTTCATCGCCATTCACGAAAAAATCGATGAGACGGGGCAGAATAAGATTCGAATGCACGTCAACAAGAGATTCCAGAGCTTCAATCTGTACACTCTTGTCGGCATGTGTGAATATCACTTCCAGTTTATCAGGGTCCGGAATTTCCCCCATCCAGCGCAACGAATGGAGCGCGACGATTTTTACGGTATCATTTTCATCGGAAAGGGCCGCCTGCAGGGAGGGAATTGCCGCCATACCGATGGAAAAAATGGCATTTTCAACGGTCTTTATGAGACTGGAATCTTTAAGATGGCCAAAAAAATCGTTGATGGCCTCCGTTTCTCCCAGCCACCCCAGAAGTGTTATGGCGGCTTCAACAGTCTCTTTTTCTTTTGAGTTGGCAAGCAAGTTCCTGATTTTCTGGATTCCAACGCGGCTGATGATATCCTTTAATTCAGCCTTATTATATTCGACCAGGCTGTTCTTGAACCTCAGGTTTTCATTGAGGCCCAGGTAAATTGACACAAGAGCTTTCGTTACGGCTGCACACAGGTTTTCTTCAAGTTGCGGGATTATATCAGCCAGTGGTTTGAGCGAGCGAGGATCTCCGATTTTGCACAGGGCATCCACGACGGGACCGCTCCAATTCTCGTCTTCAAGTATCTCGAGCAGATACGGAGCAGCCTGATAATCTCCTATGTTGCCAAGAGCGCTAATGGCAGCGTACTGCAGCCAGAAGTCACTTTTAAGCGAGTTTACGAGCGGGGGAATAGCAGCCCGGTCGCCGATCTTGCCAAGCGCCTCTGCCACACTGTGCCTGACATTCATGTCTGGATCGCCGAGTGCCAGGATAAGCGCTCCGACCGCTTCGCGCCTGCCGATATCGCCAAGCATGACGGCGCTGAAGTTTCTCACCTCTTCATTCGGATCTTCAAGCAGCTTGATCAATTTCGGGGTTGACTCTACCCCGAATTTGACCAGAATCTCCATGGCTCCATTTCGCAGGTCGGCATTGTCATCGTCACGAACCGCCTGCTCGAAAACCGGATAGTTCTTGTCAAGCCCCATGGCAATCAGCATGTCTAATGCTTCCTGCTTGTACCCCTTTTCATTGTCAGCGATGAGGAGAAGGAGTTCCTCGACACTTTTATCATGCAGTATCTGTGCAGCAGGCGCTGCGTCTTCAAGGGGCTTCAGCATAGTTTGTCATCTCCGTTTTTTTGTATATAAGACATCTCGCACCCTTGATCGTTTCGAACGTATGATCAAAAAGGTGGAGAGGCTCGGCATCACCCGTAAACAGATAGCCGCCGGGAACCAGTAGGCGGTGAAGCGCATCCACCAGCATCTGTTGACAAGAAGCAGAAAAATAAATCATCACGTTCCGACAGAAAATGATATCGAACTGTGCCGGCATTGAAGCAGCTCCGGAAAACGGTTCACCATTCATGAGACTGTTCAGGTTGAGAGGGATAAATGAGACGATTTGTTTTACCTCACCTCTGATGAATGCACCATCGGCATCTCGTCGCATATACTTGTCAATGTAATGGTCCGGAATGTTTTTCAACTTCTCATTCTCATAATACCCTTCGGTAGCCGTCTTGAGGCAGCTTTCGCTCAGGTCACCCGCAATAATCTCCAACTTCCAGGCTTTTGGATAGCGAAGCGATTCCAGAAGCGTCATTGCCAGGGAATATGGTTCCTCTCCGGTGGAACAGCCTGCGGAAAGAATACGCAGCTTCATTATGGATGAAGCCGGTACCCGGCTGCTATCTCCCCATGAACGTACAACATCCGCTCCTCGCGACGCTTCAATGTCAGGAATAATTACTCCCAGAAGATGGCCGAACTGATCCTGATTTCTAAAAAAGAACGTTTCGTTTGTTGTCAGACAATCCAGCAGTCTGGCTTCCTCATCGGATGTCTGTTTCAGATACTGCCAGTAGGCTGCAAAATCCGTCAGTCCCAGCTTTTCCAAACGGTTTTCCAGCCTGTGGCGCAGTACATCTCTCTTATGACCAGTGAAACAGAGCCTGCTCCGTTGTGACACGAAATCCCTGATTTTATCCAGATCCGTATCACCCATATGGCAATCTATTCTCCTCAATTAGTGACGCAAACAGGTGTGATACAGTACCAAATCTTATCTGTATGCAGGCCTGAGTGGCTGACCTTATCATCGGATCTTGAAGGCTTCCACCATGCTTGCCATATCAGCAGCCTGCTGGGAGAGCGTCTGTGCGGCCTTGGAGAGCTGCTCGACAGAGGTGAGGTTCTCCCTGGTGATGCTGCTGATATTCTCCATGGCGGTGACAACCATATCCCCGCCTTTCTTCTGTTCGGCAGTGGCATTGGCCACAGACTGTGTCATGGCATTCATGTCATTGACCGCCGTGACGATCTGGCGGGCCGAAAGCGCCTGTTCCTTGGTGGCTATGGTCACCTGCCCGGTCACGTGGTTCATGTTCTCCACCGCGATGCGGATCTGCTTGCTCCCGAGGGATTGTTCCTTGGCAGCACCGGTAACTTCCTGGGTAAGGCGGTTCATCCGCTCTACCGCAGTCCGGATCTGACGACTGCCGACCGCCTGTTCGCGGGAAGCATTAGCCACTACATCGGTGGACTCGCTCATGTTTTCCACTGCTCGAACCACCTGGACGGAAGCACTTGCCTGCTCGGCGGACATTTTTGCAATGTCCGACATGAGGCTGCTCGTGCGCTCGACGCTCTTGACGATGTTTTCCAGTGCAGTCCCGGACGTAGCGGTGAGTTCCATGGAGTTTTTTGCTTCACTGGACGCAATCTCCCCGTATTTGACCGCTTCCTGGGTATCCGCCTGTACCTGACGAATCACCAGCGCGATTTCCTTGGTCGCACCCATGCTCCGTTCAGCCAGCTTCCGCACCTCTTCAGCTACGACCGCAAAACCACGACCGGCGTCTCCGGCCCGGGCTGCCTCAATGGCGGCATTCAGCGCCAACAGGTTCGTCTGATCGGCAATCTCGTCGATCACATTGACAATGTTGCCAATCTCCTCGGACCGCTTGCCGAGATTAAGGATTGACGCAGAGGTTTTCTCGATAACATCCGATACCCGCGTCATGGCTGCTGCCGCTAACTGCCCGGCCTGGTATCCGGCGAGACCTTCCTTGGCAGAACCTTTGGCCACCGCATCGACCTCGTCCACCTTGCTTGCCACCTGCTTGATGGAAGTAGCCATCTGCTCGATAATTACGGCAGATTCGCTCACAATACGCTGCAGCGCCTGGGAATTGCCGGCCACCTGTTCAATGGAGACCGTCATCTGCTCTATGGTGGATGACGTCTCGGTGACTGAGGAGACCAGATCTTCGGCATTCTGCGCCACCTTCTCAATGGATACGCTCATCTGCTCAATGGTTGCAGAGGTTTCGGTAACCGATGAGGCCATAACTTCGGCGCTCTTGGCCATCTGTTCGCTGGAAGCCCCCAGTTCCTGTATGGAAGCGGCAACCTCATCGGCATTCGATGCCAGTGAATCCGAGTTGTTTGCAACTATCTGGATGGAAGCGGCCATCTGCACCATGGTGGCAGAAGTCTCTTCAGAAGCCGACGCCTGGCTGTGCGCCGCTCTGGTCAACTGGTCGGAATTGGCCGAAATCTGTACGGCGGCCGCTGCCAACTGCCCGGAATTATCCCGTATTTTACCGATCATGTTGCGCAGACCCTCTACCATGCCATTCAGAGCATCGGCGAGATCGCCTACCTCGTCCTTTGACTTGACTTCGAGCTGCCCGGTCATATCACCGCCGGCAATTGCCTGGGCAAAAGCAACACCTCTGATCATCGGAGCGGAAATCGATCGAGCAATGAAAACTGCCAGTACGGCAATTATAAATACGGAAATGGAAATTATCAGAATAACGGTATTACGAAGGTTGTAGATCGGAGCGTTTATCTCCGTATCATTTATCACCATGGCACAACTCCACC
>VFJW01000072.1 GCA_009885845.1 Geobacter sp. | reverse complement strand
CAAGAGTGACTTTGAAAAGTATTTTGAGCGGTGGCTGCCGAATAATGTGGAGGCCGGCAGTTCCGTCTTTGTCTACTATTCGGGCCATGGTGCACCGAATCCTAAAACATCTGATGCTTATCTTGTCCCCTATGACGGCGACCCTTCATTTATCACAGAGACAGGTTATTCACTGAAGCGCATGTATGCCGCCCTCGGGAAATTGTCAGCTAAAGAAATCGTAGTGGCTCTGGATTCCTGTTTCTCCGGTGCGGGCGGTAGATCGGTCATTGCCAAGGGTGCGCGCCCTTTGGTGATGAACCTCCAGAGTGATGTGGTTCTGTCGAAGAATATGACGGTTCTTTCCGCTTCATCAGGTGAACAGACAAGCTCGACCTATGATGAAAAAGGGCATGGCCTGTTTACCTACTTCATGCTCAAAGGAATCAAGAATGAAGATGTAATCAAGCCGGATGGTTCCATCAGGATGGATGACCTGTTTGGTTATATTAAACCGCAGGTTGAGCGCATTGCCCGCAAGCAATACAACAACCAGCAGACGCCGCAGTTGATGGGGACAAAAAAGGATTAAGAGTTTGCTGAACAGGAAATAGAGTAGCAAGTTACTCGCTCAAGGGACGCTACCGTGAGACATTTTATGTTTGTACTACAGGCTCTGCTGCTGATGGTGCTGATGGCGCCGAAGCCCCTGATTGCCGCCGAAAAACCGGTCACCATCGAGGTTACCGGGGAGGCAGTCGGCAGTGACCTGGAGGCGCCGCGTGAGGTATTTGAACGAGCAAAAGCGGATGCGCAACGGACAGCAATCGAGCAGGTTATAGGGACTTTCATTCGCTCCCACACCGTTGTCAGTAACGGAGAACTGGCCGAAGACCTTATCCATGCACGGGTGCGGGGCAGAATTGAACAGATGGTCGTGCTGACGCAGGAGCGTGACAAGAATGACCCCCAGCATTATCGTGTCAGATTACGTGTGACCGTGGTGCCGGTGCCTGGAGATAAATCGGAAGGTATAGCCATTCGGGCCGCACTTTCCCGTACCACACTGCGGGAAGGTGACGATGTACGGTTGCAGTATCAAGTGTCGAGCGACAGTCATGTGTATATTTTTGTGATCGGCCCTGATAATTCTGTCACACAATTACTTCCGAATGCCGGAATGTCGCAAAACATGGCTCAGGCTAACCGGTTAATTCACTTTCCGCCCGATAGCAGCGCTATCCGCCTCACGGCTCAACTTTTACCAGAATCCCGGCATACCGGGGCAAGTGAGCGCATCAAGATTATTGCGACAAAAAAAGAAGAACCGTTGCTGCATGGCGGGTTTAAAGAGGGCTTCAAAGTCTACGACGGAAAATCCACCGGTCTGGTCAGCGACCTGATGAGGCGCCTTGCTCAGCTTGATCCCGCTGATTGGGGTGAGACAACGTTGCAGTATCGAATATTACCTCAAAAATAATCTGACAATTATCAGGGGATAAGCCCCGTTGTCCGTCAAATAAATGTAACCATTTCCCGCATGGAGAATCACTATGAAACGTTTCATTCTGTCTCTTGCTTTATCCTGCCTGATGACCACCTCACTTCACGCCGGTCAATCCATTATTATCGAAGGCGAGGGGTATGCCTGCATGGGTGATGATAAGTCACGAAAAGCCACCGAAACAACCGCCATGACTGACGCTAAACGCAAAGCCACCGAATCAGCCGCCACCTATATTCAGGCAGAAACTCACATCAAAGATGCCATGCTGGAGAAAGATCTGCTTTCGGCGTATGCAACTGCTCAGGTCAAGGTGCTGCAGGAGCTGATGAAAGAATGGTACACGGAAAAGGGGTTGGGCGACTGCTACCGGGTCAAGCTCAAAGTGGAAGTTGTCCCGGATGAGAAGGTGATGAGCGGAAGCGCCAGGAAGAATCAGGATTTGCTGGAAAACGATCCATCGGGACCACTGTCTGTAAAGGTGTGGACTGATAAAAAAGAGTACGTGCAGGGTGAGCGGATGAAAGTTTTTGTCAAAGCCAACAAACCATTTTATGCCAACGTGGTTTACAAACAGGCCGATAATACGCTGCTGCAGCTCCTGCCAAACCCCTATCGAGATCAGAACTATTTTAACGGTGGAGTAGTATATGAAATACCGTCCGGTGATGACCGCTTCGATCTGGAAGTATCTTCACCATTCGGCACTGAGAATGTGACCGTGTATGCCAGTACCGCGCCCACCGGTAAGCTCGATACAAGCCCGGTCGGCGGTGTTTTTGCCATCGCTAACAAGTTGTCAGAAGTCGCCG
Organism: Geobacter sp.; assembly: GCA_009885845.1. Lineage (GTDB taxonomy): Bacteria > Desulfobacterota > Desulfuromonadia > Geobacterales > Pseudopelobacteraceae > JACRCG01. The sequence goes on along the minus strand of VFJW01000072.1, from coordinate 31,073 downwards.
TTTCAACCCGTGGTGTCAAGTTTGTTCAGAAAGGCTCCGGGTCGGCAATAGCTGAATTTGCTGAAGCAACAGCAACGGCGGTTACCAGAAAATAGTAAGTATAACGTATTCCAATTCCAGATCAAAACACCCTCTTCGTTGGCTCCCCAATATGCTGCTTGTATGCGTATGTTGCCTCAACCCTCGTCGCCTTAACTGCAGCAATTGATTTAGATATGGAATTAGTTACTGAGTTCCGCTCTAATATAGGCTGAAGTCGTCTTGGTGTATTGGTATGACAGCTTTTAATTTTTCCTAAAAAAATATTCACTACAAGTATTGACTTGCATTTTTCATATCATTTGTGTAGAGAATAACAAAATAAGCGACGTACTATGAGTTTGTTATAAACAGAGTCTGCCATTCTACTATCAGTTTCGGCTCGCTAAATTTTATTTTAACTAAATGGACGCCCCGTGAAAAAGAAAAAAATGATCATCTCGCAGGAGACGATGGACGTTGACTTTGTGCGTAAAGTCGAGGCCCTTTCCGGTACTTCCGTCCGTCGTTGTTTTCAGTGCGGAAAATGCTCCGCCGGCTGCCCTATGGCCACCTTCATGGAACATCCGCCAAATCGCGTCGTGCGCCTTCTGCAATTAGGTCAGTGGCAGCGTATCCTTGCCGGCCGCTCCATCTGGTACTGCGCTTCGTGCGAAACCTGCTCCACCCGCTGTCCTAACAAAGTCCATCTGGCCTCAATCATGGACGCACTGCGCAAACTCTCCTGGGACGCCGAAGGCGCTTCCAAGGAAAGCTACGTCCAACTGGCCAACAAGCTCTTCCTGCAGAACATCCGCACCTACGGCCGTCAATACGAAATGCGCCTTGCCGCCGTTTTTAACGTCAAATCCGGCCAGTTCCTCAAAGACCTCATGCTCGGTCCCAAGCTGCTCGCCAAAGGCAAACTGAAAATGTTCCACAGCAAGAACAAGAATATGAGTGAAATCGAGAAGATCTTCAGCCGCATCGAAGCGATGCGAAAAAACGGCGAAGCACTTTAAAAGCAATTTTGAATTTTGGATTTTGGATTTTGAATTTAAAGGCCTTTCAATCCAACATTCAAAATCCAAAATCCAAAATTGATGAGAAGGCATATACATGGAAAAACCACTGAATTACTCATATTATCCCGGCTGCTCACTGCATGCCTCCGCCGGTGAATATGACCTCTCAACCCGGGAACTGTTCAAAGCTCTCAATATACAGCTGACCGAAATTCCGGACTGGTTCTGCTGCGGCGCTACCCCCGCCCACAACGTCGACGAGCTGCTCTCGCTGTCGCTGTGCGCAAAAAACCTGGAATTGGCCGACCAGATTGAAGGAGACGTCGCTGTCGCCTGCGCCGCCTGCTTCTCTCGCCTCAAGACTGCCCAGCATGTACTTGGTGAAAGTGCCGTCAAGCGGAAACAGGTTGAAAAAGCTCTTGACGCACCGCTCAAACTGGACGGTAACGTCAAGCACCTGCTGGAAATACTTGCAAAAGACTTTGGATTAGAGCGCCTGGCCGCTGCCGTCAACAAGCCGCTCACCGGTCTCAAGGTCGCCTGCTACTACGGCTGTCTGCTGACGCGTCCCACCGATGTTCCCAACCTCGACTGCGTCGAAGCCCCTACTATCATGGAAAAGGTCATTGAAGCTGTTGGCGCAACCACCGTCCCCTGGACCCACCGCATGGAATGCTGCGGCGCCAACTTTACTCTGTCGCGCCCCGGTGTTGTCATTCAGCTCACGGGCGCCGTTCTCGACTCCGCCAAAGCCGCCGGCGCCGACTGCATAATGGTCGGATGCCCCTTGTGCCACGGCAACCTCGACATTCGCCAGAAAGAGATCGAAGGGGTCTACAACGTACAGTATGGTCTGCCGGTCTTCTACCTGACTCAACTGGTCGGGCTCTCCGTCGGACTTGGCTCCGACAAGCTCGGAATGGACGCCATGATAGTCAATCCGACGCCGCTGTTGCGGGAAAAGAATCTTTTATAAGGTTAAGACTGAGGTTAAGGTTAAGGTTAAGGCTGAGAAAACCGAAAGAGTACTTCGATTCTCCTTGACCCAATCTTAGCCTCAACCTGAAGGAATAGTTTCTCCTTGATCTCAATCTTAACCTCAATCTGAAGGAAGTTAACAATGTCAAGAATAGGCGTATTCATCTGCCATTGCGGCGAAAACATATCGAGAACCGTCGATGTCGAACGGGTGGCAGCAGAAGTCGGCAAGATGCCTGGAGTTTCGTTCTCTACCGACTATAAATACATGTGTTCCGACCCCGGCCAGAACCTCCTTAAAAATGCCATCCAGGAACAGAAACTTACCCATATCGTTGTTGCCGCCTGCAGCCCTCGCATGCATGAGAAAACCTTCCGCAAAGCCGTCGAAGCAGCCGGTTTGAACCCCTACCTCTGCGAAATGGCAAATATCCGCGAACACTGTTCCTGGGTCCATGAGAACAAAGAAGAAGCCACAGTAAAAGCCACCGAAATTGTCGGCATGATGGTCGAGCGCGTCAAGAAAAACCGTGTCCTCCCCACCATCACCGTACCGGTAACCAAGCGCTCACTCGTCATTGGCGGCGGTATCGCCGGCATCCAGGCGGCACTGGACATCGCCGACTGCGGTCACGAAGTCGTCCTTGTCGAACGGGAGCCCTCCATCGGCGGGCACATGGCCCAGCTCTCGGAAACATTCCCGACCCTCGACTGCTCCCAGTGCATTATGACCCCCAAAATGGTTGACGTCGCCAATCACCCCAAGATCAAACTTTACACGTACTCTGAAATAGAACTGGTCGAAGGATACATCGGCAACTTTCAGGTCACGATAAAAAAGAAAGCCCGCTCCGTCGATGAAGACAGATGCACCGGTTGCGGCGTCTGCATGACCAAATGCCCGCAGAAAAAGATTCCCAACAAATTCGACCAGAACATCGGCATGCGTACCGCTATCTACGTCCCCTTCCCGCAGGCCGTCCCGAACACCCCGGTCATCGACCGTGATAACTGCACCTGGTACAAAACCGGCAAATGCGGCGTCTGCCAGAAAGTCTGCGGCCCCGGTGCCGTCGACTTTGAACAGCAGGATCAACTTGTCGTCGAACCGGTCGGCGCTATCGTCGTTGCCACCGGTTTCGACCTCTACACCATCGATGAAAAACCGAAAGGCTCCCCCATCAAAGGGTACGGCGAATTCGGTCACGGCAAAATCCCCGACGTCATCGACGGCATGACCTTCGAAAGACTGGCAAGCGCATCCGGCCCCACCGGCGGCAAAATCCTGCGCCCCTCCGACGGCAAGGAGCCGAAGCAGATAGTCTTCATCCAGTGCATCGGCTCACGGGCACGGGAGAAGGGGATCTCCTACTGCTCCAAAGTCTGCTGCATGTACACCGCCAAACACACCATGCTCTACCACCACAAAGTTCACGACGGCCAGGCCTACGTATTCTTCATGGACGCTCGTACCCCCGGCAAAAGCTACGACGAATTCTGGCGACGGTCCATCGAGGAAGAAGAAGCGGTCTACATTCGCGGCATGGTCTCCCGTCTCTACCAGAAAGGAGACAAAATCGTCGTCATGGGGAGTGACATCGCCGTTGGCGTCCAGGTCGAAATCGAAGCCGACATGGTCGTCCTCGCCACCGCCATACAGCCGCAGAAGGGCGCCGAACTGCTCGCCCAGAAGCTCGGTATCTCCTATGACAAATACAACTTCTACTCCGAGGCGCATGCCAAGCTGCGCCCAGTAGAATGCGCCACCGCCGGTATCTACCTCGCCGGTGCCTGCCAGGGGCCAAAAGACATTCCGGAAACCGTTTCCCAGGCATCAGCCGCCGCCGCCAAAGTCATGACCCTCTTCTCCAAAGACCAGCTTGAACGGGAACCGATCGTCGCCCGGGTCAAGGAATCAGGCTGTGTCGGCTGCTTCGCCTGTAAAAAGGTCTGTGCCTACGGTGCCGTCGAAGAAAAGGAAATCAGAGACCGTCAGGGGAATTTGATCAAGACAGTTGCCTTCGTAAACCCCGGTGTCTGCGCCGGCTGCGGCACCTGCCAGGCCACCTGCCCGTCGAAGAGTGTCGAGCTGGATGGCTACACCGATGAACAGGTTATTGCCATGATAGAAGCGTTGTAAAGGCAGATTGAGGTCAAGGTTGAGGTTGAGTAAGAACCAAAAACCTGCCTCTCCCGCCTTTTCTCAACCTTAACCTCAATCTTAATCCTGGTGCAGAGAACCGAGGAGTTGGAACTACACATGCAACCGACTAAACAGAATACTTTCGAACCAAAAATAATCGCCTTCGTCTGCACCTGGTGCACCTACGCCGGAGCTGACCTGGCCGGAACCAGTCGCATGCAGTACCCCTCCAACGTGCGGGTCCTCAAGTTTCCCTGTACCGGCCGCATCGACCCGGTTTTCATCCTGAAAGCCTTCCAGCAGGGTGCCGATGGGGTCCTGGTATCCGGGTGCCATCCGGGCGACTGCCACTACATCGCCGGCAACTTCCACGCCCGGAGGAGATTTGCCGTCTTCCGCAAGCTGCTTGAATTCGTCGGAGTCGACCTGAACCGCCTGCAGTTCTCCTGGGTATCGGCCGCCGAGGGGGGCAAATGGGTCGAAGTCGTTACCGACCTGACGGAAAAAGTAAGAAGCATGGGACCGATGACCGAGTTTAAAGAACTGGCCATGGAAGAGCAGTGGTCCGGCGCCATCAACACACCGGAATTGCAGGAAGCGTATAACTCAATCTAAAGGCATTTACCACGGAGACACGGAGGCACGGAGAGGGTCAAAGACAAAAATCGCAGGGAAAGATAAAAGCAAAGAGAATGTTAGCTCTTGTTTTCTCCTTAAAAAGTTTTGGTTTTCTCCGTGCCTCCGTGGTGAAAAGATTTTATGACTCAACCAATCGACACATCAATCTACGCCGCCATCACCGAAGCGATCCAGGCAGAGGCCCATCGCATCCTCGCCGAAGGGGAGGTCACGGCCATTGTCGGTTACGCCGCGGCCCGCCGTAAAGGTTCTGCCCAACCGATTATCATTACTGACGCTGCTGATTCCGTTAAACTGATTTTTACGCCGGCCTGCGTCAACAACCTGGCCGTCTATCTCACCAAAGCCAAGAAAGATATCCCGAAGAACGGGAAGATCGGCATTGTTGTTAAAGGGTGCGACCTGAAAGCCCTCTCCGGTCTGATGGGCGAATCCCAGCTCAAACGCGAAGAACTCTACCTGATCGGCGTCCCCTGTGCCGGAGTACTGGCCTCAACGGTGTGTCCTGATCAGGAACTGACCGGCGACAGTATCGCCCCCAAATGTACGGAATGTGATGCCCATCTGCCGACCGGCTGCGACTTCGTACCGGCTGAAACTCTGGTGACTCCGGAACTGGAACGGAAATATGCGGTCGAGATTGCCCGTCTTGAAGCCTTAACCCCGGCGGAGCGCTGGGTATACTGGAAAGAACAGTTTGCCAAATGCATCAAATGTTATGCCTGCCGTCAGGTCTGCCCCTTCTGCTTCTGCGAACAGTGTCTCTGTGACCGTAACAAACCGCAGATGGTTGATACCACCCCGCGGCCGGCCGGCAACACCGCCTGGCATATCGTCCGCGCCATGCACCTCGCCGGTAGATGCGCCGGTTGTGCCGAATGCGAACGGGTCTGTCCCATGGATATCCCGCTGAATCTGCTCAACCGCAAGATGGCCAAAGAGCTGAAAGAACTGTACAACCATGAAGCCGGCTTTGAAGTGCTCGATAAGGGACCGCTGAATATGTTCACCGAGAAGGACGACCAGAGTTTTATAAAATAACGACGTGTAGGGGCGGCCCCATGTGGCCGCCCAAAAAGGGCAACCACTCGGGGTTGCCCCTACCATTGAGACCCCATATGCAAAAACAGATTACCCAACAAAACCTCAACATCCTCCTCGATTCCCTGATAAAGGAAGGCATCCGCGTGGTCGCCCCGCACATGAACGGAGGCACCCCGCTCTACGAACCGCTCACGTGCTCTGCCGACATGAACACCGGCCAGCTGCCTCGCCGTTCTGCCAAAGAAGCTTTCTTTCCGGTCTGCGAAGACATCATGACCTACGAGAAAGAGGGTCAGAAAGTCACGGTCACCGATATCGACCCCGTCCGCTTTCCCGAGACCGTTCTTGTCGGAGTGCGCCCCTGTGACGCTGCCGCCATACCGGTACTTGATGCCGTATTCTCCTGGGACTACAAGGATGAGTTCTTTCTGGAGCGGAGAAGGAAAACCACAATTATCGGCCTTGCCTGTACAACAGCAGATGACGCCTGTTTCTGCACCGCCGTTGGTCTCTCTCCGGCCGAGACCAAAGGGAGTGATCTGTTTCTGACGCCGCTGGTAGGTGGCGGCTATGTCTGCGAAACCTATAGTGACAAGGGCGAGCAACTGATCACTAACCACAAAGAACTGTTCAGTGACACCGGCGGAGCAAAAACACTCCCTCTGGCGCAGCCGGAGACAGGAAAAATTGATCTGAAAAAGGTCAAAGCCTGGCTCGACGAACACTTCGAAGATCCGCTCTGGGACGGTATTGCCACCCGCTGCGTCGGCTGTGGCGCCTGCGCTTTTGTCTGCCCCGCCTGCCACTGTTTCGACATCGTTGACGAAGGGACCGAGAAAGCGGGCACACGAAGGAAGAACTGGGATGCCTGCGGCTTCTGGAAATTCACCCACCATGCCTCGGGGCACAACCCGAGAGATGGGCAGCCAAAACGCTACCGTAACCGCATCATGCACAAGTTCAAATACTACGACGATAAATTCGGCCAAACCCTCTGCAGCGGCTGCGGCAGATGCGTGCGAGTCTGTCCGGTCGGGATTGATATAAAGGCAATTATAGATACAATTTTGAATTCTGAATGTTGAATTGAACTGCACAAAAGCAGAATCTGTTTAATAGTTATTCCGAATTCATAATCCAAAATTCAAAATTCAAAATTGGGTTAACTCATGTGTGATCACACCAACAAGAACATCTACCTCCCCTACCTGGCCACTGTCGCTGAAGTTATCGACGAGACCCCGGACGTGCGCACCCTCCGGCTGGTCTTTCAGGACGAAAAAGTAAAAGAAAACTTCGTCTTCCGTGCCGGCCAGTTTGCCGAATACTCGGCCTTCGGCGCTGGTGAGTCCACCTTCTGCATCGCTTCGTCGCCGACCCGGGGAGGGTACATCGAATGCAGCTTCCGCTCAGTGGGCAGGGTGACCGAAGAACTGCGCCGTCTCGAAGTAGGGGATACTATGGGAGTCCGTGGACCCTACGGCAACTCCTACCCTGTTGAAGAGTTCTACGGGAAAAATCTGGTCTTCGTCGCCGGGGGGATCGCCCTGCCGCCGCTGCGAACCCTGATCTGGAACTGCCTCGACCTGCGCGACAAATTCGGCGACATCACGATTGTCTACGGAGCAAGAACCGAGGCAGATCTGGTCTATAAACGCGAGCTCAAGGAATGGCAGGAACGAAGCGATGTGCGGCTCGTTAAAACGGTTGATCCGGGTGGTAACGGTCCCGGATGGGACGGCAGTGTCGGTTTCGTGCCGACGGTTCTCGGTGAAGCGGCGCCTTCAGCAGAGAGCACGATCGCCCTGGTCTGCGGTCCGCCGATCATGATCAAGTTCACCCTGCCGGTGCTGGAGAAGCTCGGTTTTACCGACGAACAGGTCTATACGACTCTTGAGAACAGGATGAAGTGCGGTCTCGGTAAATGCGGCCGCTGTAATGTCGGTAATGTCTACGTCTGCAAGGATGGACCGGTCTTTACTGCAAAACAGTTGAAAGCAATGCCGATGGAGTTTTAATACTTTACCAACATACGTATTTGGAGTTAGTTTACAGCCGGGATGCAAATCCCGGCTTTTTTTTACGTATGGAACGTGAAGTCAGATTGATGCTACCTTGCAATTGCTGTAGTCTCACCATATGGTATTACCGGTTCAATTCCTCAGGAGGTCACAGATGAGTAAACTCCTTTCCACGTCGCCTGATGCCGATTCACAGGAAATATCTGATGATACGTCGATAATCCGCAAGGCCATGCAACGCATGGCAGCAGGCGATTATAGCGTACGAATTGCCGACTCTGTCAGCGGTGGTGAACTTGGCGAACTTGCGAGTGCATTTGATGCCATGACAGAGAAATTATTGAAGAGTGAACAGCGTTTTCGCTCTTATGTTGAGAATCTTAATGATGTTCTGTTTGCCCTTACTCCCTCAGGGATTTTCAGCTATGTGTCACCTCAATGGAAACGTGCATTTGGATATGAGATCAGTGAAACCATCGGACAGCCGTTTACGCCTTTTGTCCATCCGGATGATATTGCAGGCTGTTTTGAATTTCTCCAGCGGGTTATAAGCACCGGCACAAAACAAAGCGGTGTTGAATATCGGGTGCTCTGCAAGAACGGCTGTTATCTCTGGTATACGGCAAATGCGTCATTCATAACAGATCCAGTAGATGGGACTCCGATGCTTGTTGCTATCGGTCGTGACATAACAGAGCGTAAACTGACGGAAGAGGCTTTGCGCCAATCTGAAGAAAAATTTTCGGCGGCATTCCGGTCATCACCAGACGCCATTACAATTACCCGTGTGGGCGACAATATCTTTCTGGAGGTTAATGATGGGTTTTCTGCCATGACCGGTTATGCTGCTCATGAAGTTGTTGGCAGGTCTCCCAGTGATCTGGACATGTATATAGACCCGGAGAAGGAAGCACTATTCATACGGGAACTTGAAGATAGCGGAACTATTAATAATTCAGAGGCGCACTTCAGACGTAAAGATGGTTCCGGGTTTGCCGGACAATTATCAGCGCGCATCATCAAAATCGACGGTGAGCCCCATGTTCTCGCTATCACGCGTGACATAACAGAGCGGGAGCTGATTCAAAAAGAACTTCTCAAGGCACAAAAACTGGAATCAATCAGGATTCTGGCAAGCGGAATTGCTCACAATTTTAATAATGTCCTCACAGGAGTCATCGGGTACCTCTCGTATGCAAAAAAACATCTGGGAAATCCAGACATAGTACTCCCTCTCCTTGAATCTGCTGAAAAAGCGTCCTTTCGTGCCGCTGCTCTTGCACGGCAGCTGCTGACGTTTTCCAGAGGGATGGCTCCCGTTAAAAAACCGGTTCCTGTCGATACGCTGATTCAGGAATCAGTCTCACTCTTTCTGACCGGTACCAATGTCAGAGGAATTATCGACTGTGAGCCGCATCCGGATATATGCGCCGACGCACAGCAAATAAGTCAGGCATTCAACAACATCATACTGAACGCTATCCAGTCAATGCCGGAAGGCGGTACCCTGGCTGTTCGGGTTTTCGCCGCCACGCTTTCGGACGGCAACCGGTTCCAACTATCGGCGGGGGATTATGTGAAGATGGTCTTTACGGACAGCGGCTGCGGAATAGGAGGAGAGGATCTCGGTAAAATTTATGACCCCTATTTCACAACCAAGGATAGTGGTACCGGCCTCGGATTGAGTTCAACGTTTTCAATAGTCAAAAGTCATAACGGGTGCATAGAAATTACTTCAGAGGTTGGAAAAGGTACAACAGTAACCATTCTTTTCCCTGTTTCTGCGGAATGAAGTGCCAGTGATGGCAAGTTTGCAAAATGAACCAGGCGGTAATAACGGTAATTTTCTAATTTCAGCAAAACACTACGGCTTCGGACCAAGCACCTCTTCTATTTTTTTTACATCGAACCCCTCAATAATACGTCCATTGATCATAAAGGTCGGAGTTGAATTGACCTTGTGTTTTTTGGCTATCGCCAGCTGTTCTTCCTGCAGTTTTATTCCTTCCACTGTTGAAGCCAGCTGAGGAGCTGCATCCATTCTTCCGGTCATGACATCATGGTATGCCTTGGCCTTGTTCGGCATGGAGAGAATGAAACGGGCTTTTTCCTTTGCCCTCGGATGGCGCGGAAGCGGGTAAAAGAAGATGTGACGCGTTACATCAGGCCTTCCTTCAAAATAAGCGGACGCCTTGCGGCAGAAAGGACAATCCGGATCAGTAAACTCGAATACGGTTTTGGCACCGTTGCCGATAGTGATGGCCTTGCTTGTGTCGATACCTGCAGCCAGGGCGGCTGCTCCGCATGTCAGCAGTGACGCTATCATTACAAAGGTAGTAATTCTCCGGTTCAAATCATGCCTCCAATTCAAAAATTGTTGGAACTACAGTGCGGCGGAATGGCAGGGCAGCAGGATAATGAATTCACTCCCCCTGTCTGCTTCGCTTTCAACCCAGATGCAGCCGTTAAATTCAGACACCGCCTTTTTACAGAATGCAAGGCCAAGACCGGCGCCGCCTCGGCTCCTCTGTGAGCTGTTGCCGGCCTGCACATAGCGTTCGAAGATTCTGGTCAGATCATCAGGAGAAATCCCGTTGCCGGTATCACTGACGCTGATTTTCACGAAACAGTGGTGTCCTGAAAAATCGGCAGGAACAATAACATATGGCGGAATTCCGATTTTGGGAAGTTCACCGTTCTCAATACTACGGCACGAGAGAGTTATTGATCCGTTCTCGGGGGTGAATTTGAGGGCATTTCCAACCAGATTTGCAATAACGCGCGTCAAAATGGAACTGTCTACTGCGATTTTCTGAGAGCTTGATTGTGCGGCCAGCGTTAGGAGGATATGTTCCCGGGCGGCGGCAGGAGAAAAGCGCCGGACGGCTTCAGCCAGCACCGTGTGAGGGTTGACCAGACTGACTCTGGTCGGCATTCTGCCGGTATTGAATCGCTGAATATCAAGCAGATTGTCGATCATGGTGACCACCTCTTCACAACTCTCGATGGACGATTGCAGGTAATCGACCTGCTCAGGATTAACCGGTCCGAGTCGTCCCTCACGCATGATATCGATAGAGCCGATTACCGCGGTAAGCGGATTTTTCATGTCGTGGGAGAGCATGAAAATGAAATCCTCTTTTTCCTGCTCTAAAAACTGTTTTTCTATGACTGTTCGTCTGTTGTTGATTGCACGTTCAATACGGAGAAGCAGGTCATCAATATCAAACGGTTTGGCGACGTAATCGACCGCCCCCGTCTTCATGCAATCCACCACCAGACTCTCATTGCCATGTGCTGTCATCATGATTACGGCGGTATCGAAATTATCCGAACGAAGGCGCCGCAATACCTCAACACCGCTAATTCCCGGCATCCGTACATCAAGCAACACAAGGTCATACCCGTTTGCATGAAGCAGATTCAGTCCGGTTTCGCCATTCGCTGCCCAACTGGTGAGATAGCCTGCTTCTTCAAGGTGGAGTTTAAGGATCTGGGCAATGTCAGACTCGTCGTCCACAATGAGAACTTTGTCAGGTGACTGCTGTGTCATACGATCCCCCCTCTCTCCGTGCCGGAGGCAAGAAAAGCCTCTGCCAGCACAAGATCCTCAGGCGTTGTGATCTTGATATTGCGATAATCGCCGCGAACAATCCTGACCCGTCCCCCGCTCCGTTCGACAAGAGCAGCATCATCTGTTCCCATAAAATTCCCGGATTCCGCAGCCCGATGGGCGGCGTAAATAACCCCAAAGCGGAAGGCCTGCGGGGTCTGCGCATGCCAGAGGGTCTCCCGGTCGGGTGTCCCCGTGACAATGCCGTTTGCCACCGTCTTGATGGTATCCTTGGCCGGTACAGCGACCACAGCCCCGTCGCCGGACCTGGCAATGTCGATTGATTCCTGAAGCAGTTTCTCCGTAATAAGCGGTCGGACGCCGTCGTGAATCAGAACGATATCGTCATCTGAAACGTGTTCCCGCATGATAGCTAAGCCGTTCATAACCGAGTTCTGACGTTCTCTGCCACCGGCGACTATCGCGACTACTTTGCGAAATCCGCAGGCTTCCACAACATGCTGGCGGCAGTAGGGGATCTCATCAGCGGGGATAACCAGATAGATGGCATCGATCAGGGGGGACTGCTCGAAAACTGCAATAGTGCGGGCGACAATCGGCATGCCGTCAAGATGAAGATACTGCTTGTTAATCGAGGCGCCCATGCGTTTACCCATGCCTGCAGCCGGAATCAGTGCAATGGTTTTTATTACGGTCATAAATTGATTTTCCTCGGAGTCATTTGCTCGTTGAAGATGTCACTCCGTTCATTAGTACCCGACCGCCATACTCGGCATTCTTGCGGACGAGCGTATCCGCCAGATCTGCATCTTTTTTCCGGAACGCGTCGATTATTTTTTCATGTTCCTGAACTGAAATCTCCATCCGTCCCGGGAGACTGAGTGAGGTAAACCGCAGTCGCTGAAATTTGGTCACCAACCCGGCGATCAATTCATGCAGTTTCTCGTTATTAGCGGCTTTAATGAACATCTCATGGAAGTCGCTGTGGATTTTGAAGAAATGCTTTATATCGCCAATACGGGCCAGTTCAGCCAGTTTGTCGTTGATTGCCTGAAGGCGATCCAGATCTTTCTCACTGAAATTTTCACAGGCCCGCCTGGCCGCATACCCTTCCATGATACTCTTGATAGCGTAGAATTCCTCAACATCCTTCGGGCTGAATTCGCTGACAACGGCGCCCCTGCGGGGAATTACCGTCAGATATCCTTCTGATTCCAGTTGACGGAAGGCTTCCCGGATGGGAGTACGACTGATTCCGTACCGTTCGGCAAGTTCAGGCTCGGAAACCCGGCTCCCCGCCTTGAGAGTGCCGGAAACAATAGCGTCACGTATGTTTTCCAGTATTTTTTCACGCAGTGTCAGATGTTTTTCCATTGGTTTTTTCATGGCTGAGTAATGCTCCCGCAAATAATTTTGCACATTGTATACAGTATGCAGAATTTGTCAATTGTATCACGCTTTTTCTTGTGTGTTCAGGGTGTAATCTCCAACGTGTCAATCATGTTGCAGATGAATATATTTAGTGCCGGGAAATGAAAGTAACTTGTTTTTTGAGATCCTTACAGGTACTCTGCTACGCCTATGGATCCGGTCAGACACCTTAAAATATCGTTTTTAGTTCTTCTTCTGCTTATATCGGGGGGGACCGCAGGGTACATGTCCATCGAAGGGTGGCGTCTGCTCGATGCCGTCTACATGACAATTATTACCATGGGGTCTGTCGGCTTTAAGGAGGTTCACGATCTTTCTGACGGCGGCAGACTGTTCACTATTGGGCTTATTGTCGTCGGCGTTAGCGTGTTGGGATATATCGTCGGTAGTCTGGCACAGATTATGTTCGAGGGGCAGATCCAGCGGATCATGGGGAGGAAAAAGGTGGAAAAACAGATAGAAGCTCTTGCCGGACACTATATTATCTGCGGGTTTGGTCGAATCGGTTCGCTTATTTGCAAAGAGTTCAAGGCAAATAATCTGAAGTTTGTCATCATTGAAAAAAGCGTGGATGCCGCCGAGCGACTTGAAGATGATGGCTATTTGTATATGAAAGGGGATGCTACTCTTGACGAGACCCTGCTGAAGGCGGGAATCCATCGGGCTAAAGGGCTGATTTCTGTCGTCACTTCCGACACCGAAAATGTTTATATTACCCTGACCGCACGCGGCCTCAATCCGGAGCTGTATATTATGGCCCGCTCCGGTGAAGAGGGTTCCGATATCAAACTCAGGCGTGCTGGAGCCAACAAAGTGGTATCACCGTACACCATCGGTGGCAACCGTATGGCGCAGTCGATATTACGCCCGAATGTGGTTGATTTTATCGAGATCGCTACCGGTCATGAACATCTTGAGTTGCAGATGGAAGAGATTCATATCCCGGCACATTCGGCCTTTGTCGGGGAAACACTCGTCACTTCGGGGTTCCGCAAAGAAATCGGTGTCATTATTGTCGGTATAAAAAAAGGTCACGGCAAGATGGTCTTCAATCCACATTCTCAGACCAAAATTGAAGAGCATGACACACTGATTGTACTTGGCGATCCGACCTCCATTCACAAACTTGAAGATCTGGTGGCCCGCACAGCGTCCGATGAAGTTATTAAGCAACACAGGAAAGGGCACCATGAAAAATAAGATTCACGCTCATGTTCCGTACGGCCGTCTGACGGAACATCTGGAATTTGCCATAGCACACCGTATCAACCCGGAAGTGTTTTTTCCCGCAGAAGCACTGGATCATCTGGTTCTGGAGGAGCTCTCTTCAGTGGCTGATGCGCTCCGGAGCGCCGGTCTGAAAACAACGATTCACTCCCCTTTTCTCGATCTCAACCCGGGAGCGGTCGACCCGAGTATCCGTGCCGCAAGCCGCCACCGTATCCAGCAGGTCATTCAGGCCGCGGAACTTCTCCATCCGCGGGTCATCGTAGTTCACCCCGGTTATGATGATCTTCATTACGGTGACAACCGTCTGGTCTGGCTGAAAAACAGCATTGATTTCTGGCAGGAATTTGTCCCGCAGGCCCGTGAGCTGGGCACAATTCTGGCGGTCGAAAATATCTACGAAAAGGAACCATCCACCATCAAGGCGCTGCTTGATGCTGTTGATGATCCCTGCTTCCGGCACTGTTTCGATGTCGGGCACTGGAATATGTTTGCCACCGGGACTCTTGAGGAGTGGTTCAGTGAACTTGGTTCGTATATAGTAGAAAGTCATATCCATGACAATCATGGCCTATGCGATGAACATCTGCCGGTGGGTGAGGGGGCAATCAATTTCAAACAGTTCTTTCCGCTCCTCAATCAGTACGCGCCTGACGCGGTCTGGACGGTCGAGGCACACAACACCGAGCATCTTCAACGGGCCCTGAAAAATATTCACTCCTACACATCTTTGTAAAGGTTCCCGCAATGTCAGAAACGATATTAGTCACCGGCGGCTGCGGGTATATCGGCAGTCATGTCGTACGTCAGCTTTCAGAAGCCGGCCGGACGGTCGTTGTCTATGACAATCTTTCCACCGGGTTTCGAGAAGCCCTGACGCATGGCGAAGAGCTGATCGAAGGTGAACTGGCTGATCGTGAGGGGTTGGACGAGCTGTTTCAGCGGTTTCGCTTCAGTACGGTTTTGCACTTTGCCGCCGCTATCATCGCCCCGGAATCGGTCTCAAAGCCTCTCAAATACTATGGCAATAATACCCGCAACACGCTGGGGCTTCTTGAAATGTGTGTGAAATACGGTGTCAAGCGCTTCATTTTCTCCAGCACCGCCGCCGTCTACGGCATTCCTGATGGTGGAGTGGCGTGGGAAGAGAGCTCCCTGGTGCCGATCAACCCGTATGGCACGTCCAAGCTGATGAGTGAATGGATGCTGCGTGATGTCGCTTCGGCGCATGTCATGAAGTACGCGGCGTTGCGCTACTTCAATGTCGCCGGAGCAGATCCACAGGCCCGCATGGGACAGCGCACACCGGAAGCGACGCATCTGATCAAGGTGGCCTGTCAGGCGGCACTGGGGCTGCGTGAGCAGGTCAGTATTTACGGCACTGATTATCCAACCCCTGACGGTACTGGAATCCGCGATTATATCCACATCGAAGACCTTGCTTCAGCCCACCTCAGCGCTTTGGCCTATCTTGAGAACGGGGGCGAATCAACAACTATGAATGTTGGATACGGTCACGGCAGCAGTGTGCGTGAGGTGCTGGAGGTCGTGAAGGTAGTCAGTGGTACAGATTTTAAGGTTGTCGAGGAAGAGCGACGTCCGGGGGACCCGGCCTCGCTGGTGGCCGTAGCAGAGAAAATAAAATCACTGACCGGCTGGCAGCCGCGCTATAATAATCTCGAAACTATCGTGGCCGATGCCTGGCGCTGGGAAAGCAGGCTGGCAGAAAAGTAGCCCTCAGCTCTCAGCCGTTTGGACAATCCGCAACGGCGTCAAAATCAAAGCCGTCGTCGGTTTCCTGTGCAGGTCCGAAACCGAACAGATCCCTGATTGAATCAAAAAGCAGATCCTCAAGGCAGTATCCCGCCTCCAGCAGAAGATTCTTGAAGCCGACGGCCGGAACGATCCGGCACAGTTCGGTAAGAGTAAATTCCTCCAGCACAACCGGCAGCATTTCCGCCAGTTCGCTCTGACTCAGTTTGAGCGTAAAGACCTTTTCGCAGAGGATCGGATCAATAATCCTGAACAGTTTTATGAAGCGGTCCAGTTCCTCCGTTGTGGCATTGGCGAGGAAATGGGTCGCTATCACATTCATCATGATTTCGTATTTGTCATGGGTCCGGTACAGCGATGCACTCAGCAGCCCCTCTCTATCAAGAGTGTTCTCTGCCAGACAGTGGAGGATTCTTGCGGAAAAGTGCCGGTAGTTGTTGAGAATAAACGTCATGCCCCAGCCGCAGGGGGTTGTCCAACAGCCGGAATCACCAGCAAACGCGACCCGGTCCTCGGCAATCTGCTGTGAAAGTGCTCCGGACGGATACCAGCCATAGCGGATGCTGGATACCTTCAGATTATGAAATTCCTTTGTAGAATCTTGGCTAGTAATAATCCGCTCGTACTCCGCTTTCATGGTTTCCTGGTCGATCTTCTCTCTGGTAAGATACAGAATAAGCGAATAGGAACTTTTTTCGTCCAGAATCTCATATTCAAAAACCGGTTTTCCATCGGCCAGCGAACCGGGATCGGCATCCTTGAACGTCTGCCACATCATATAGTCGCCAACCTGCATGTCACCGATGCCGTTCGGGTGCTCACCAACCGCCCCGTACACCGACCACCAGTAGAAGTCGCTCTGATCGACAGCATATTTTTTGATGATCGTTGAGCTGTGCCCTGATGCATCAATCAGGAGCCGTCCCCGGAATGTTCCAAGACTGCTGGTTACCGTAACACCGGAATCATCTGTTTCGTGATCCAGATAGGTGCAGTTGTCACGCACCTGCGATCCGTTGGCGCGAATCACGCCGACCCAATGCGTCAGGAGTTCGCGGTCCTTGATATACGGATAGCTGTCATACAGCTTTGCCCGCCAGGCAAGATCATCGCCGTTCATGCTGTAGGTCCGGGTGAGGAATCGCGTTACCCCGCCATAGGAGAACTTTCTCGTCGTCTCATCCAGCACTTCCGGCGGTACAAACCAGAAGCGGTCGGTTGTCCCCGCGATACCTTTTTCAAGGACCAGCACCCGGCATCCGCTCGAAAGTTCCGACGCGATACTGAGACCGGCCGGACCGCCGCCAATTATTATGACATCGAAGACCTCTGTATGCATCTGCTGACCCCTCCCTCTCAATCACTACTTTTAGAAGCAAGTATTTTGGCCATCTCTTCCGAGGAATAAACTGATATTCGCGATTTTTTAAAATCCTTCTGATTGCGCGTTACAATTGCATCGGCTCCGACATGGCACGCCGCTTCGTGAATTACCGCATCTTCGAAATCGTTAAAATCAAGTGCGAGGGCAGATTCGAGAACATGTCTGTTTACCGGAGCCACTTCAAAAAGAGCGAGAAGTTTTCTGATCTCTTCACGTGCCGTAGCAGTGCCTACTGTTTTGGCTGCAAGATAAAATACGGTTGATATTGTCGTGCCGGACAAATAGCCGATGATGGTTCCATCCTCCACTTTTGAGAACAGTTCTGCCGCACTATCTGA
The DNA here is from genome assembly GCA_009885845.1 of Geobacter sp. Lineage (GTDB taxonomy): Bacteria > Desulfobacterota > Desulfuromonadia > Geobacterales > Pseudopelobacteraceae > JACRCG01. Next base: position 13,478 of record VFJW01000072.1, on the reverse strand, counting down.
AAACGGTAACCGGTCCATGAGCACGTCGAGTACTATGTTTGTATCAAAGAGGATTTTCAAAGGTGCTTCTCCTCCAGGTGTTTGCGATAATCATTCTCATCAAGTTTCGATTCCCGCAACAATCCGCGAAGGGATTGAGTTATGGGTGATGATGGAGAATTCGCTTTGGTCTTCTGTAGGGTCAGCAGTTTAAAATAGTCCGAAACTATCTGCGACACAGATTTACCCGCATCTGCTGCGTAGGATTTTGCCTGTTCGATGAGATGATCTTCAAGGCGAAGAGTAAGTTTGGTTTGCATGGTAGCCTCCATATAAGCGAATGACGTATAGATTATAAAATAATATACGTCACAATATTGTTAATGTCAATCTCACAGCCAATCCTCGCCCTTGTACAATCGAGAAATAAAGGGGCACTTACCCGTAAGGACGTAATACTCTGATAACAGCGGTTGCACTCTCTTTGCCCCTTACTCCATGTTTTTCCTGAGTTTGTTTTACCCACTGTTTTTGTCAGTTGACTTTATACGTCATTGCCGTATAATAGGGGCATGGTCACTTTCGTTGAATCACCATTGTTTTCAAAGAATATACATGATTACCTGACTGACGACGAGTACGGGGTTTTCCAGAAATTCCTTGCCACTAATCCAGATTCCGGTGCTGTGGTGCGTGGTTCCGGAGGAGTTAGAAAGGTGCGCTGGAATCGCCGCGGAACAGGAAAAAGCGGCGGTGTCAGAGTTCTTTATTTCGCTCGTACAGGAGCAGGAGAAATCTGGCTACTTCTGATTTATGCCAAGAGTGCTGTTGACAGTATTCCCGGCCACATTCTCAAAACCCTTAAAGAGGAGATGGAAAATGCCACTCGATGAAAAAAAACTGCTCGAACGTGATGCAAAACGGAATATTGGCGAGGAACTGCTCCAGGCCGTGCGTGACATCAAGGCCGGTCGAGTTGGGCGAGTTTCCACTATGGAAGTTTCTCCACTCGCCTCAGCTCGTCTCAGAATTGCTCTCTCACAGAATGAGTTTGCTAAAATGCTTGGAGTATCGCTCCGTACCCTTCAGGAGTGGGAGCAAGGGCGTAGGACTCCTTCGGGTGCAGCAAAGTCCCTTATTACCATTGCTATCAAGAAACCAGAGGTTATAAAACAACTACTCGCAGCCTGATGCTCCGTAAGGTCTGGAAGCCGTTTTTTCCGAGGCTTCCAGCTTCTATTTTTCCTTTGTTTGTGTTTCAAACGTCTGATTTCTCAATTGCCGCACAACCAGGACTGTGGTATTTATAGCATCGAAAAGGAGATTGCCATGTTACAACAGTCACAAACAACATCTGTTCGCAAACGGACAAAAAAGATTACTCTTCATGAGCCTGATCGTGTTTCCTTCATGCGCTTGACGCTGACGGAACGCCGACGAATCCTGCGGGAGCAGGCTCTGAAGCTGCTTGATTGCTATGCTCACAATACCGAAATAACTGGCATGGGCGGTGGAGACTTCATTGGCTGCTAAACCAAAACGCGGTGAAATCTGGCTGGTCAATCTTGATCCAACCATAGGCGCGGAAATCAGAAAGACCCGTCCGGCAGTCATTATCAGTTCCGATTCTGTCGGCATACTCCCTGTTCGCTTGATTGCCCCCATCACTGGCTGGGATGATCGTTATTCTGGTAACATCTGGCATATCCTCATCAACCCCGACACAACCAACAACCTTTCAAAGCCTTCTGTCATTGATGTTCTGCAAGTGCGCGGAATCGACACCGCCCGGTTTATCCATCGCATTGGAAAGCTTGGTCAAAGAACCATGCGGGACATTACTGAGGCTCTTGCCGCCGTGGTAGAAGGTTAGTCAATTCACCTGCAAGCTCAAGTATGTCATGGATGTTAGATTTGCTGTAATTTGTACCTACCCACTATCCCGTTTAGTTCTCTCGTTTTGCTTTGGAGGTTACTGAATTAAATAGGACGTCCCTATTTTCTAAAGGTAGTCTCACAAGCCCGACTTAACGGGAACAATTCCCCATTTTCCAACGACATCATTTCGCGTGATGCAAAACTTCATCTACCTTTTCTGCCAGAAGAACTTTCAAGAGTGATTGGTAGGGAACGTCCTGTTTATTGGCAAGCATTTTAAGCCGATCAATCAAAGAAACCGGCAGGCGCAGAGAAATAGCCCTGGTTGATGGTTTCAGGTTGGGAAATACCGTTTCCTCTGCTTGGGAAAAATCAAGATAGTCCGTCGCATCATGGGTTGACCAGAAGTCCCGCTCATCATCCTCTGTTTTAAATTTTGGAACTTTTTTTAAGGCGGTCACGATATACCTCCAATTCTTTGTCTGTCATATCCCGTGCAGAAATGACCCGGATGTAATTATTCCTGACCAAAAAGACAACGAACAGCGGCCTCTCGGCATCTGTTCTTCCAAAAGCCGCATTGCGGGCTTCCTCCCGGGAATGGGAACTGTCTGGTCGAATCAGCAGCGGTGTGTTGAAAAAGACCTCCTCACACTCCGCATTGCTAACGCCATGTTTGACCCAATTTTTATCGATGTTTCCGGCAGCCCATTCAAAACCGGCGATGTTATCCAACTTACCCATTACAGCTCCACGTATACTACCAATATATACATCTAGTTATTATGTTGTCAATTACCATAAAACAATTCGTTAGGAGCCGATCAGATTAAGACCGTCAACAGTCACTCCCTAACCAACGGAGATAATCAGGGCATTATATTCACAGGGCGAACGCCTCATTTTTTCAAATAATCTGGGAGATGTCCCTAGTTTCTCCTCGGAAGTAGTCTGACTCTTCGATATCTTTAAGCTTAATTTCTGAAAAGTAATTGCCTCTGCATCTTCTTTTAAGCTTGTTTAGGACGGTTTTCAGCTTCCTGTCTGGCTCCGATGAAACGAACGCAGCAACTGCACTCCAAGCCCCTCGACTTGGAGCACTTACAAAAGAACCTGATTCATCAATAAAAATATTCATATAATTCTCTGGTTAACGGTTACGAGCGTGACCGGCGCGGCGGGTTTTCGCCGTGACCGAGTCCACGCGAGAGTTGGAACGTCTCTATTTCTCAAATGTGACTATATGAAGGACGTCCCCTTAAACTTTACTTAAACTTAATAAGAAAGGCCACTCTCTCGGGTGACCTTTTGTGGTATTGGCTAATAGTGTAGTCAAATTTACGAAGCTTTTTTAGTCCTTTTAGGTTTCACTTTGACCGGTTGACTGTCTTCTTTTGGTGGCGACGGAATATTAAAAGAGATTGGACTTAGCATGATTGGTGGAAACGGACCTCTTGACATTAATTGCAGAAGAAATTCCCGAGAGGCACTATAAAGAATGGACGCTCCAGTAATAGTCATATTTTGATCCATATTTGGCAAACTATCATCAGCAGTGAGTAATCCTACTGCAACTAAGCTTATATTGTATTGACTTGGATTTTCTGGAGTGTCCGTAATTTCAATAGAAATGGTCACTTCGTACATATTGTTAATGTTTTCAACTTTAGCAGACTTTATCGCACAATTTGACGTTGGAGCACCTTTACCGACTGCAGACTCTTGAGTCCAGTTTGGGTTTGCAATTACATTCACAACCGGGAAAAAATAATTGTTAAGCTGCAATGGAGGCTTGTTCATACGTATTTCCCTCTATATTGATGTAACTATCTGCCAGCACTGGCTTTTTATCTGACATAGTTGTAGGATAGTGACTCCATGAAAGTTTTTTGTTTTCATGAACAGCCTTAACATGCAACCGACAATCAAGAGCCCTTGAAAGTTTCACCATACTTTTAATCGTAAAATTAGCATTGCCGTTAAATATTTGAGTTATATGAGCAGGGCTTGAGCCAATAATCCGAGCAAGGTCAGCATTTGTTTTGCCCTGTCTTTTCATTTCCAGGTGAATGTCAGAGGTAAATTCCAATATCGCTTTTTCTATCCAGAAAGCATCTGACTGCCTAGCTTTATCGAATAATTTTTTAAAAGAGCTCATTCTTCCTCCTTCTCTATTTTAATATTCATCTGTTGTTTTGCCACGAAATAGTTGTCACGAATCTTTTGAGCCTGTTTTTTATCAGCTTTTTTTGTTGTTTGGCTGTCTTTAAAAAAACCATGAGTGCAGATGATCACATTGCCATCATCATAAAACCATGCAATACGTAGCCTCCCAACGGTAAACTGCCATATTTTCTTATCAGTGGTGATTGTGTGACATTTTTTAGGGGAAATCCACTGGCTTGGTTTTTCTGCATGCTCAGAAACCTCCTCAAGTAGCGCCAGCATGCTATCACGATGGCCTGAATATGAATTATCCAACCCATTTAAAAATTTGAGTAGCGGGCAATCACCTCTTTCACTTTGAGCGGCGTATATTTTCCATTGTCCCGATATGATATGTTTTATTCGCACGCATTAACCTATAAGTTAACAATAGATGTTTTTAGTCTCTTTGAATAAGCTTTGTCAATCATTTTATGAAAAATTTACTGCACAAATGCATAGTGTATATATGAATAAAAACAACCACCATATTTTGTGCCTTACCCCTACGGTATACTACACAATGACTTTATAACGTTGCTATTTAAGCTTAAGTGTCACGATTGGGCAACCTTAATTTCATCTTTTTCCTTGTTCAACGGTTCGGAAGAACACCTGACCGTCTTTTGGTCAGGTGCTTCTTTCTGGTTGTACATCGTCCTTACTTTGCTAATATCTGTCTATAAGGCGCTTTTGCCAATGTTACCGATCTGCAGATATTCTCATTTCAAGTATCTGATGCCTCTATTCCCCCTCATTCATCCCCAGTTCCTCCCGGACCGGTACCGACAGGAACGCCTCCACTACTGCCGCATCAAACTGGGTGCCGCTGAATTTAATCAGCTCTTTGAAGGCGACATCGAGAGAAAGCGCCGTGCGGTACGGACGGTCTGTTGTCATGGCGTCAAAAGAATCCGCCACCGCAATGATTCTGGCGGTGATGTCTATTTCCTCGCCTTTCAACCCGTACGGATAGCCTTGCCCGTCGCAGCGCTCGTGGTGATACTTTATGCCCGGAATGACATCTTCAAGATGTTTGATATGTTTCAGAATCTCTTCCCCATACGTCGGATGTTTCTTCATATGAGCGAATTCATCCGCAGTCAGCGGTCCGTCTTTCAGGAGGACATCATCGCGTACACCCAGCTTGCCGATATCGTGCAGGGCGGCTGCGAGTTCGAGCCTGACGTAATACTCTTTCGGCAGTCCGAGCTTTCCGGCTATTGCAAGGCTGTAATCAACCACCCGTTTGGTATGGTTCCCGGTATACGGGTCGCGCTTTTCAATCGTTTCTGCCAGAGTCCGGATCGTAGCGTAGAAGGTCTCTTCCAGCCGTTTATAAAGCCGGGCTTTTTCGAGAGCCACGGCGGTCTGGTCGGAAAGGGTGGTGAGCAGCTTCAGATCCCTAGCCCGGTATTCTAACGGTTTCATGCTGTTGACAGAGACATATCCGACGGTCTTTTCCTGAATTTTAAGGGGAACGCACATCGTGGAACTGAATGTCCGTGGTGCTCCCGCGCAACGGGGATCGGATGCCAGGTCATTCACAATCTCAGGTGTGGCCGTTATCAGGAAGTTTTCGACCACTTCACCCTCTGCAAGTGATACGACCAGTAGCTCTTCTCCGCTCCCGTCATCAGAGAGTATGTCGGTTATAACCTCATGGTCGTTACACAGCAGCACGGCAATGATATCGGCAGTCAACAATTTTCTGATTTCACCGGTTATAATCCTGACGACCTCTTTCGTTTCCAGGCAGCTGCCGATTTTTGCTCCGAAGTCACACAGCATGCTGATCTCGCGGTACTTTTCGAGCGTCTCACGCCCCAGAGCCACCCGCTCTGACTCGGCATTCAGCATGTATTGCAGCAGGGAGGCCACGATGGTGCAGTCATCTCCCCCTTTGACCGCACCGATGATTCTGTCCCCCTCTCTCAGGGGAATCGTGCATTTAAATTCCTGTACTCCAGGATCTCCAAACAGCGGTGTTCCCTTGTCATCATAGATACAGACGGGCGTCTGTGCCGTTTGACAAAACGCCTGTACAAGTGTGGAAATTTCAGATTTTGCCAGTAATTTTTTGAGTAGCGCTTTTGCCATGCGTATCCCCACCTGTGAATTGATTGATAAAAATCAATAAACCTAGAAAAAGTATTTGAAACACAGAGACACGGAGAACACAGAGTAAAAACGGAGAGTTATAATCTGAAAAATGATTTTTATGATTCACCCATAAGGATTACATCTTTTTTGTTTTAAGTCTCAGATTTCTCTGTGTTCTCTGTGCCTCCGTGTTATTGAACTGCCGTTTTTAGGATAAATTAAGCCGTGCCGTTATTTCCCGGGCCTTGGCGAGAACCTCGTCCGGATTAAAGGGTTTTGTCATGTACATGTCAGCTCCAACCTCCCGACCCTTTTCCTTGTCGAATTCCTGACCTTTAGCCGTTAGCAGAACAATGTAGATACCGGTCATGCCCCGTTCGTTTTTCACCACATTGCAGACTTCGAATCCGTTCTTTTTCGGCATCATCACATCAAGAAAAACCAGACAGGGATTTTCCTTTAGTATGGTTTCCAGCGCCTCATCCCCGTTGGTAGCGGACAGCAGTTCCACCCCCTCGTCCTCCAGTTCCTCCAGCGTCAGTTCGAGTAATTGCCGGATGTACGGCTCATCATCAACTATCAGTATCTTCGGCATGATCATTCTCCTCACGTTGTGGAATATCGAGGTTCAGTTGAAATAGTAAAGAAGAACGTACTCCCTTTGCCGGGCTCGCTCTCCACCCGGATAGTGCCGCCGTGATACTCCACGATTTCTCTGCAGATCGGCAGACCCAGCCCGGTCCCTTTCGGTTTGTCAGTCAGGGTGTCACCCACCTGTTTGAACTTTTCGAAGACCTTCTCCCGGTCATCCGGACTGATGCCGATGCCGGTGTCGGTAATGCCGACCTGTATGAAGTGATGTCCGTCTATCACTTCAGTCAGACCGGCATGGACTGTTATCGAACCATCATTGGTAAACTTCCAGGCGTTTGAAATCAGGTTGATGACAACTTGAATCAGTCGGTCGCGGTCGCCGGATATTTCCGGTAACCCTTCGTCTATGGCTGTGATCAATTGTAGATTTTTCTGCTCCAGCAGCGAGGATATTGCTGATGTTGCCCGGTCGATGATTTCGGTTATTGAAAGCTGCTGCACATTCCAGGTGATCTTGCCGGCTTCCATTTTAGCCAGATCAAGCACATCGTCTATCAATGAAGTGAGGCGTTCTCCCTCAATGACAATAATATCGGTGACGTCCCGGATCTGTCCCAGTGATTTTGCCGCTTTTGCGTCTTCAAGTTTGAGAGCCGGCAGCACCGATTCATCCAGCTTTTTTCTGATAATCCGTGCAAAACCGAGCACTGAGGTAAGCGGTGTTCGTAATTCATGCGAGACGGTACTGAGAAAATTGGATTTGATTCTGTTCGCTTCTTCGGCAGTTTCCTCAGCTTTTTTTCGGATTTCAACCTCTTCGCTCAACTCTTTCGTGCGTATCTCAACCTTTTGTTCCAGAGTCCGGTTGTGCTCCTCAAGCTCCTCTGTTGCTTTCTTCAACCCCTCATACAGTCGCGCATTTTCGATTGAGATGGCGACCTGTGAGGAGAGGAGTTCAAGCACCTTGAGCCGTTGCCGGGTGAAAGCTCCGGTTGCCAGACTATTCTCCAGGTAGAGAACGCCGGTCATCCTCCCCTGATTAACGATGGGGGTACAGAGGATTGATTTTGATGACCGCTCAAGAATATATGGATCGTGCGTAAATTTGCCGCTGCTGGTTGCATCGTCCAGGACCACATGGTCATTGGTTCGCGCTACATAGTTGATAATGGATTCCGGAATGCTGCTGCAGTTATCAACCGGAATCGACTGCAGAACGACAGTACTGCCGGTTTCTGTTGTGCCTTCAGCCTCGATAAAGAGCCTGTTATCCTTCTTCAGGATCAGAATACCCCGGTCTGCCCCCGCATTCTCGATCACAAAACCGAGTAAGCGATGCAGCAGGCGGTCCAGATAGACCTCCCCCGAAATAGCCTGAGAAACTTTAATGACCGTCATCATATCGAGCGTCGCGCCGTCACTGGTCATTGATGCGGAGGTAGAGGTATACGTAGCTTCATCGCCTGATGGGGTTATAACCTCCGGAAGTGCGAACCATTCAGGGTGGTTGTTCTCCAGCAGTGTCACTTTTGCAGTCGCACCCCAGGCAGAGAATCCGTCACGGGCGGTTACGATACAGGCACGTGCCGCCGTGGTCGCTCCCTGCTTCAGATACAGTGCGGCGGTCAGTTCAGAAGCGATCGCTCCGCACGGGATAAAACCATTTGCACTCGCTGAAGCGGCCGCTTTTTCAAACAGCCTGATCGCCTCTGACGTGTCCCCGGCAGTACAGGAAAAAGCTCCTGACACGAGCAGCTCTTTGTGATGGAAGTTTTCCGGGCAGTGTCGGGACCATTCGGCAAGTTTTTTCAGATTTCTGTTCAGGATCGCTTTAAAATGCCGCCGCCTGCCCCATGAAAGGTCGGGCCATGCGGCTGCGATGGCAAGGGAGTAATACAGGTAGTGGTCGGCATGATACGGCTGACAGAGCGCTTCTTCGGAAAGAGTGTCTGATGCGACGGCCATCTTCAGGGCGTTGTCATAGTCACCAAGGATGTACAGTGCCATGCACTTGAACAGGTAATACCCCTGTAACGGAACAAGCGCCTTTTTCTCTATCATGTGCGCCCGCTGCTGCTCTTCGTCATACCGTTCGTCCGTCAGGCTGCCTAATCCGCTCGTCCTGCCCTTCAGGCAGAGGGAGGTCTGCTGTACAACCATGACAAAGAGCACCGCATCTTCGTTTTGTACCCGCCGCAGGAACTCCAGATATCTTTCCCCTTCCGAAAGAAGCCTGTCCAGTGATGTGCCTGAGGTTGCAAGATGCAGCAGGCGGGCCAGGAGGGAATATCCGGCATACATGAGGTCGCCGCACCGAAGACAGTCCTGAAAAATGTCCTTGAGCGCATCCGCCCCTTGTGAAAGAGGGCGCTTTCGGTGGGCGATGAAATTGTGAAATACAAAGGCGGTCTTGCCTCTGGCAAGAGTATCGCCTGAATGTTTATTCAGCCTCAGTGCCATGGTGCCGAACTCATTCCCTGCATCATATTCACCAAAGGCGGCTATAATCATCATCCCGTAGAGACTGTATGCGACAGAAGACAGTGCGTTGTTGCCATGTTCGAGTGACAGATTAACCATCATCATGGCGATCAGGGCAAACTGGTTCTTGTCATGCAGATAGGATGGCGCTCCGATGTTTGACAGGATACTCATAATGGCCAACCGGTCCGGATCTGACATCTCCGGAAGACGTATGAGGTCCGCGATTTCGGTGTGCCCTTCCCGCCGTCTTCGGGAACGGAGCCGGCGGGATGTAAGGTATTGCATCAGTATGGCCGGTTTTCCTGGAGTAGACGGGAGCGTAACCCCGAACATCTCAAGCGCTTCGGCCCCCAGGTGGATCGCCTCGCTGAAACGGCCAAGATTAGAGCAGAGAACAATTTTTATATTATAGACAACAGCCTTTTCAGCCGGAGTCTTAAGTCTTTTGAGATTCTCATCGAAAAGCCGTTCGGCCTGTTCGAAATTATTGCAGAGCAGTTCACATTCAAGCCGTTTGATGTGAAGGGTACTGGTGAGTGGGTAATCGCTCTGCCAGGGGTCGTTATCCAGAAGTTCCATGGCGCAGGCGAGGTACTTCCGGGCAGATTCATATGCATTGGATGCGAGCGCTTTTTCTCCTGCCTTCAGGTTCAGTCGAGCCACAAGTGAACGCTCGGCAGGATCTGTGCTCATCGTCCGGGTGTCGTCCAGATGGTTGACTATGTCGAATAACCAGGCTTCGCGCTCCTCAGGGGAGGCACTCTCCAGCAACTGACGGCCGATCCTGATATGGGTTTCCCGCCGTGTGACCTCATCCATAAGCGAGTACGCGGCCTGTTGGACGCCGTCGTGAATGAACGTGAAGCACATGGCGCTCTGAGAATCATCCCAACCGTCAACCCGGAAGTTGCCTTCGGTGATGATAAACCCGCCACTGATGGCCGGCCAGAGGTCACGTGCTGTTTCATCAAGAGTTTGTGCCATTACCAGAGCGAGTGTCGCGGTAGTAAACTGGCTGCCGATACAGGCACCGAAACTCAATGTGCGCCGGGTGGCATCAGGCAACGTGCGAAGTTTGCCTGCAATTAACTCCGCCATGCTGTCTGCAATGCGAATCTTTTCGACCTGTTTCAGATCCCAGATCCAGCGGTTTTGTGTAGAATCAAACGTCAGCAGGCTGTCTTCGTGGAGTTTTTTGAGAAGCTCATTGACAAAATACGGATTTCCTCCGGTTTTGGTGAGCAGTAGGTCTGCCAGCGGGCGGGACTCTTTTTCGGTGCTGGCAAAAGAGTCACCGATCAACCGGGTGATATCAGCGGCCACGAGCGGACCGAGTGAAATAGTGTGAAGCGCTGCCCCGGAACTCCGGATTTCCTCCAGAGTGTGCAGAAGCGGATGAGTACTGTTGATTTCATTATCGCGATACGCTCCGATGAGAAGTACATGACGGGTATCGGGAGCTGAAATGATATTCTGAACAAGTTTCAGAGATGCGGTATCTGCCCAGTGGAGATCGTCGGTAAAAATGACCAAAGGGTGTTCTCTTCTGGCAAAAACTCCGACAAACTGACGAAACACAAGGTTAAAACGATTCTGTGATTCCGCTGCCGGCAGCTCGGGCACCGCGTGCTGTTCGCCCATGATCTGCTGTATTTCCGGGATAACATCAATGATGACCTGACCGTTCTGATCGAGAGCATCGACCAGTTTTTTTCTCCAACGGGCAATTGCTTCGTCACTCTCGGTAAGAATCTGGTTGACCAGTTCACGGAACGCCTGAATAAGGCAGACATACGGGGTATCTCGCTGGAACTGGTCAAATTTGCCGCTGATGAAATAACCGTGATGCTTGACGACCGGCTTATGGATCTCTCTGACAATACTCGATTTGCCGATGCCGGAGTAACCGGTTACCAGCACCAGTTCGGAACTTCCCTCGCAGACACGATCAAAGGCTTCAAGCAGGGTGTTGATCTCGCCGTCTCTGCCGTAGAGTTTCTGAGCAATCTGGAACCTGCTTGAAACATCTTGGCTTCCAGGGACAAAAAATGCCTTAGTTCCCCCGGAAAAAAGAATCTCCCGGCATCTTTCAAAATCAGCAACGAGGCCATGGGCACTCTGATAACGCTCCTCAGCGGTTTTGGCCAGAAGCTTCATGATGATGGCTGAGAGTACTTCCGGAATTTCGGAATTAACCAGGTGGGGATGGAGCGGAGGTCGGGCGATATGGCAGTGTACCCATTCCAGTTGGTCTGTCGCCCGGAACGGGAGTCGACCGGTCAGCAGTTCGTAAAAAGAGACGCCGGCTGAATAGAAGTCGGTACGGTAGTCCACTGCGCGATTCATGCGTCCGGTCTGTTCAGGAGACATGTAGATGACGCTGCCTTCGAAAAAATCTGAAATTACCGGTGAGTAATATTCCTGCTGCAGGCGCGATGAAATACCGAAGTCGGTGATTTTTGTCACTCCCGTGATAGGATTGACGATAAAATTTGAAGGTTTGATATCCTTGTGGATGATCTGGCGGGCATGTAATTCTCCGAGAGCGTACGCGATCTGAACGGCACACTTCAGAAATTCGGGCGGGGACATGCCGTCCGGTGGAATGCGGCTTTTCAGAGAGACGCCGCCGAAATCCTCTAAAACAAGTGCGGGCACTCCGTCACAGGATTCAAGGCCGACGGCTTTTACTACGCCATCGATGGTGAGGTCTCTGCTTATTTCGTATTCATGTTTCAGGCGGCCGTAGTTTTCGGGGGTGGCATACTCGGGTTGCAGGGTTTTGATGACTACCGGCAGGGCATCACCAGTGCGAACACCCTGATAGACGACCGTCCGGTTGCCGCGGTAGAGAAGCGTCGATATGCTGTATCCCGGAATGACGATCATGCGAAACCCTTTGGCCCAGGCTTCGATAACAGTCGAAGAGACGCTGTGCGACGGAAGTGTTTGCTCTGATGGTGCGAACTGCCAGCATATATAACGATATTATATTGAAAAGCCAACAAAAATTTGTGTTGTTTAACGGAGCGGGTGAGCGGGCTACGTCCGCACATGCATTCAGGGAGGTTACCTCCTGATTTACAAGGATTAATTCAGCAGTTTAATTCTCACATATGAAGCATGGCCAGTACGCCCACAGTCAGTCCGACACCGGCAACTCCGAACATGACGTACTCGAGCCACTTCTTCCTGGTGAGGAGTGCAATGGCTGCCATGGCAATGGCAACCTGTAATACGGTAGTCGCCTGAGCCCAGCGATGATGCTGATGCATCTGCTCATCACTGCGCTTTTCCCATTGCAAGACATCTGCCTCCAGTTTGTCGGCGACGGTCTTTATCTCCATTTTTTCTTTTTCGTAACGGTCAACTTTGGTCTGGTAGTGCTCTTTTTTATCTCCGGGAGAGAGATCACGGGACAGTTCAGCCAACGACTGTTTAGTGCTTTTTGCCTGGAAATAGTTCCACTGGTTGGACGCCTCGGTCTTCTTGATGGCGGCATTGTTTTTGAATAATCCGGCATTGGCCTGGGTAGCGCCGCCCATATAGGAAAAAACAGCCCCGATAGTTGCTATGATCGCAGTGAACATTGCGATCTGGTTGATCATTCCGGAACCACCATGTTCCCCGTGGCTGTCATGACCTGCACCCTGTGCGGCATGCTCAAGTTCGTGTTCATGAGGACCGTGTACATGAAATCCGTCTGATGACATATGTTGCCTCCTTCTGTAATTACGGGCGTTTTTTCCGGTTTCTTACTGCTCCGAGTTTTACCGCGGCTGCAAAATTTTCTTCGAACTTTTTTCCCTCTGCATAGGCAAGGTAGTCCTGGCGAAGTAATTCCCATATCTGGATTTGAGAATTGTACGATGCCGCATGTTTAGCCAGTGCCCCGGCAGTGGGCTTCGTAGTTATTGAATCGGCGCCCCGGACTGCTATAGTGGCAATTTTCATGGCTCTGGCTGATTCTTCGCCGTTTTTAAAGGGGCCCTGTACTGCCCAGACTGCGTTAAGCTCCTTGAGAACACGCTCAGCCGCCTCCATCATTCTTTTCTTCCGTACATTGTAAAACGCATAACCAACGACTGATACGATGATGGCACCTATTATGAAATTTATGATCATTTATACCTTCCTTTTCTTTGTGGCAAATCAGAGAATCCTGAATGTAAATACAGAAAAGGTGACGCATTACATGTCACCCTTTCAGCTGAAGCTGGTATCTACTGGTTAAT